>CAIPAT010000385.1 GCA_903863035.1 uncultured Lentisphaeria bacterium | reverse complement strand
GCCGGGAACCGAGCGCGATACCGAAGAGAGCCAGCCGTTTTTATCATAGGCATAGTAGGTCTCGTTGTCCGCCATATCGCGGACGCGGGACAGTTCGCCGGTGACCTTGTCATAACGGCAGTTCAGCACCACGCGGTCTTTCGCGTCAACAACCTGGCGGATTTTGCCGTTGTAGGAAACGTCATAACGGCGGAAATAGTAGGTGGAGGTTTCCAGTCCGGCAAAGTCTTTAACTTTCAGGATGCCGCGCAGATCGCTGTAGTTGTAAGCGGCCTGCCGTCCGGCCTGGTCTTGATAAGTTTGTTTGCACACTGAAACCATCGACAAATCCTTTATAATCCGGAAACGCTTTGCCCCGTAAATTCAGGCACAAAAAATACAAATCGCTAACGCTAAACTCAAATACCAAGCAAAGAAAACACAAAAGCTAAAGTTTGACACCGCTATTCCAAAAACACCAAAGCTAAAGTTTGACCACTATTTCACTGTCTCCGATATTCTTAAATGTAGTTTCTTTGTCTATTTTTTATACTGCGAAACCCATATGAAAGTAATATCATCCGAGTAATCTCCCCCTCTGACACTACCGGATATTCCATTTCCACCATCATCAATTCCGTTATATCCAACTGAAAAAATACGCAAACCAACACGTTCTGCAAATTCTCTATCTATTGTGGAGTTTATTCGCAATAACGCGTTAAAAGAGCCATACTTCATTTGAAGCAATTTTCCGTATGGATCACATAACATTTTTGAGTCAATATATTTGGGCGTAAGTTCGGTTATCTCTTTCGGAACTTTACCATTCTCCCGATAATAAAGAATCGTTGCCGTAGTTACTATTGCACAACGCAAATATGCGACAGTATTAAGGTATTCAAGATAGTTTTTGTTAAAATCTGTATATCTGCTACAAAAAGGAGCACTCCAGCGCATTTGCTGATATTTCTGTAATTTCTCCAAATCAGCCTTAATTATTGGGTAGTTATTATAATTAATTAATTGCTGAAAAGCCAGAGCGTTGGTCAGCATAGCCTTTTTTTCGAAAACACCACCAAACCAAAGCCATAATTCTAATTTTCCAGAAACATTAGGCAACTGTTTTTTTTCTGCAATTTCATTCCAGAACTGTATTGTCCCGGCTTCAAGAGGATCATGATGATTTACAAGTTGAAAGAAATTAAAAGTTTCTTCATAGAGCATAGTTGAAAATGACTTTGCTAAATCATTTTCACGTTGTTGCATAGCAGTAATCAGTTGTCGGAGTGATTTGTCAGGTAGTGGAAGGTTATTTATTGCCCGATTAAAACTATGTAACCAGATATTTGTACTTGCCTGATAGGCATAGTTGTAAATAAAGCTAGCTTTATTTAAAAGAATATTCTGTAAATTAAGACTATATTGAAGTGCAGAGACAGTACCATCGGCATTGTTCTCCTGTAACAATGTCTCTACTTTCTCGGAAAAAAGCATGGTACTTATTTTAACAAGCATTGCTTCATCAAATAGTTTTACATAGTTGGGAGACAAATAATATATTGATAATTGCTTTGGGCGCGAATCATCTTCACTCTCAATTATTTTGAAAAATTGATTATTTTTCTTGATATAACTAAGTATATGTGTTTGTTGCTCCATAGATACTTTGGCATCAAGGAAAACCGAAGGACCTCTTCCTGAAAATGGTAACCATCTATCTTCACCGTCTGATGGTGACTTTATTATCGAAAATGCCTTTTCTTCTTTATTGTCAAGATAACTTGATTGTTTGTATTTTCCCGCATCTTTGGCAGTAAAAATAAAACCTTGTTCTATGGCTAGTTTTTTTAAATTATTAAGGTTCAAGAAAGCACGCCCCCATATCAAAAAAAGGACAATAGCAATAATCGACATAGATAAGACAGAACCAAGTAAAATCTTTTTCGCCTTTTTTTTCATCATTATTGTTACTCCAATACTTGATATATAGTTCTTGTATAAGCATTCTGATCTTCTACTCTACTGACTTCGGTAGTGCCGGTTATGGATTCTACTCCGTTGTCAGATTTCAGGTGAAAAATATTGGTGACGGTTGTGCTTCTACGGAAAACATAAGTTATTGTACGCGTTGTAGTAGATGTGTTCGTTGTGGTTGTAGATGTAGGCGAATACCCTACGTCAGTAACAGTTACTGTCCATCTTATTCCATCGGCTGAGTTGGTAGAAGCACCAGTAACAGATGTAGACGAAGGAACTGGCAATCCGTTATCACTTACAGTCACCCACGTCGCCGCTCCTTGCCAGTCAATAGCGCTGGTTACCCAGTTATTACAATACGCCAGGTTGTTCCAGCCGTCGGGATAGCCAAGCTTGTACGCAAGATTGTTTGCTTGATCGGAAAATTCGGGAGACATTAAAGCAAGTCCAATTGGGTCTTGCGTTTGCCACTTGCCTTGTTCAGCGCGGTAGTTACGCAAGTTGAACGCATAACCAAGTCCTTCAACCTGCGGCTTGCCGGTAAAGAAATTCAATTCACTATTGGAATTGCTTTCGCCAAACGCAGAGCGGTCAATAGCATTGAATTTACCGTTTTCCACGGAACCTACAGACGATCCCAGCATGTCCTCGAACAACACCTTGGAACTGTCTTTATCAAAGGCCAGAATTGGATTCCCGCCGGTAACTGCGGACTCATTTACAAAGTTTGTGGAATCGCGTTTAATCAACGCCAGACCGTCCCAAGTGAAAGACTCTGATTTTCCGGTTGCATCGGTTCTGCTGGCAAGCTGTCCGTCTATGCCGTAATCGAAAGACGCGGCGAGTTTACCTCCCTCATTTACGGACATGACTTTATCCAGCCAGCCGTAACTGTAGGATTTATCGCCTTCCTTGGTCAAACGCCCGGCTGCATCGTAGTCAAAATGCGTTACCTTGCCGGTTGCATCAGTACTGCTGACAAGCTGATTAGCTTTATCGTACTTGAAAGTCGTTATTTTGCCGTCAATGGTCTTGGACAGGATGTTACCGGCCGCATCGTAAACGTACTGCTCGACGGCTTTGCCGGAACCATCAACTACCGCCAGCAACTGGCCTTTCAGGTCGTATTTGTAATCCTGCTTGTTGCCGTTAACATCACGGGCGGTAATCTGTCCGTCGTTGCCATAAAAGTACTTAATGTAAGCAATAGGCTTACTGTCGCCGGAGAATGCGAACGGAGAGCCGAGAGACTTGGTTTCCAACTGTCCGAATCTGGTGTAGGTGTAGTAAACGGGGATGTTGTCGGCTTTGCGCACGGAGACTCTGGACAGACTGTCGTAAGCGTAGCTGACGGTTTTGCCTTCATCGTTCATTGCAGTCAGACGACCGTATTTGTCATAAACCCATCCGGATTTGCGTTTCTGCCCGTCATTGAACGTAATGAGCCGTTCAGTACGTTTGCCGTAACGGTTACGGCAATTTCCTCTTATCCGGTTTTGCAATAATATGCTCAAATGTGCGTCCTCTTATACTGTCGATAATACCTAAAAATATTGCTGTGAATATCACCTATTTTAATTTCTATTTCTTCGCAATATACTTTTGATATTATCTTTGAATGTATCAAAATAAATTAACAATGACGCAAAAAGACTACATGTAATTACCAAAAAACTCGATAATCCACATACTGCCGCTTTACTTACCAGATCATTTTGTATTTCTTGTGAACTTGTTATATATGGTATTTTGTTTATCCCTTTTGTTAACAGTGTATTCAAATCAAATGTGCTAATTGTCAAAAGTCCCAGTGAGGATAATATTATTATCGCTTCTAATAAGATTAAAATTTTTATATTCTTTTGGAACATAAACAAAATACCTGTGATAAAACATACAATCAGTATAACAAAACAGATTGCCAGAAAAACGATCTCTGTATTGGTGCCACGAGTTATCTTGAAAAAATCTTCTGCGCAAAATCTTTCCTTACTAACTCCGCCTAATATTGAATAATATTTTCCCTCGCATACAGAATGAATATAAACGCTATTGAAATATCTTACTATAATAAGCCCTCCTGTTATAACTGCCGCCAGCAAGATCGAAGGGGGGTTAATTTGCAGAACATTTACATCGCGATTTTCAATATCTCGGAATCGTAAAATGTAATACAGTAAAATAATTATACATGGAATCCAAATCATTTTTTTTATTCCAATAATCGATTAATATTACTAAAGTCAGAAATCGTATTCGTTGTCGGAGTAAGATATTGCGGCGTTACCGAATTAACTAAGTTAGAATATCCCAACCCTTCCAGAATGGCCCTTACATTGTCTGTAAAATAATAACAAACATAACCTGGGGGTTGATAGATCTGTACATTATTGTAGCTGTCTCTGGCTAAACCCAAAATGGTGTATTCGTCCATTGCCGTTGTATTATACACTGCCAACACATCTTTTTGGGAATCATAAGCATGACCTTCATTTCTTCCCAATAGAACGATCCCTGAAGTTCCAATGCCTCCTACACCCGGATAAAAACCAGCATCCGCAACCATTGTATTATTCCGATGAATTTCTATCCATTGGTGAAGCACAATGCCGCCAGCGACTTCTCTGCAAACAATTAGTTGTAAACCAATGGAATCACAATATTCCGTTACCATATTATTCACATACGCCAGATTATTCCAGCCGTCGGGGTATCCCATCGGGTCGGCAGTCTGCCATTTGCCTTGCTCTGCACGGTAGTTACGGAGCAGAAACGCATAACCAAGTCCTTCAACTTGCGGCTTACCGGTGAAAAAATTCAGTTCACTGCCGCTAGATTTCGGTTCGCCGAATGCTGAACGATCAATAGCATTGAACTTATCGCCTTGAACTGAACCGATGGTCGAACCCAGCAAATCCTCGAACAGTACTTTGCTGGAATCCTTGCCGAACGCCAGTATCGGATTCCCTCCGGTAATTGCGGACTCGTTCACGAAGTTAGTAGAATCGCGCTTGATTAACGCCAGACCATCCCAGCTGAAACTTTCACTTTTACCCGTGGCATCTGTTCTGCCGGAAAGTTGTCCATCTATACCGTAATCGAAAGACGCGGCGAGTTTACCATTCTCAGATACATTGACTACTTTATCCAGCCAGCCGTAGGCATACTCCTTGCTCCCCTCTTTAGTCAAGCGCCCGGCGGCATCATAGTCGTAATGCGTCACTCTGCCGGCAGCATCAGTACTGCTGACAAGCTGATTAGCCTTGTCGTACTTAAACGTCGTTACTTTACCATCAATGCTTTTGGACAGGATATTGCCTGCCGCATCATAAACGTACTGTTCAACTGCCTTGCCGGTAGCGTCAACCACCGCTAGCAACTGGCCTTTCAGGTCGTATTTGTAGTCCTGTTTGTTGCCGCTAACTTCTCTGGCGGTAATCTGACCGTCGGGAGAGTAGAAGTACTTAATATAAGCAATCGGGACAGTACGACTGTCAGCGTTATTTCCCGGCTGTGCCGGGCCGGACTCTGTCCGGGAAGATCGAAGCGGCACGTTGCCGCACATGCCGGAGAACGGGGAACCCAAAGACTTGGTTTCAAGCTGTCCGAATCTTGTATAAGTGTAGTAAACGGGGATGTTGTCGGCTTTGCGGACGGCGATTCTGGACTGGCTGTCATAGGTATAAGTTACAGCCTTACCTTCATCATTCATCGCGGTCAGACGACCATATTTATCGTAAACCCATCCGGATTTGCGTTTTTGTCCGTCGTTGAACGTAATAAGCCGTTCAGTACGTTTGCCGTATCGGTCGTAAGCATATTCATAGTCCGTCCGGTCCGTACGACGGACGGCGATATTGTCAGCTTTGCTGACGGGATTATCGGTTGCCACTGAGTTAGTTGTAACAGTCTTTTTAACCAGACGGTCGAACTGATCGTACTGGAAATCGGCGGTGGATACTTTTTTGCCTTCGGTCTGGGTGGTTTGCAGAACTTTACCCCATGAATCGTATTTGAACGTCTTGATTTGACCCGCGCCGTAATCAATAGAAGTTACGCGGTCGAAGGCGTCGTAGGCATACTTGATTTCGCGGTCGGCGGTCTTGCTGTTCTTCAGTTTACTGATGACAGACTGGAGCAGGCCGTACTTGTCGTAGTTATAGTCGGTGGCCTGATTTTCGGCGGTTTTCTTTTCGCCGAGGCTGCCGAACTTAGTCCATTCAAACTCAATCGGGTTCTTGTTCTGGTCGGTGACCTTATGCAACTGTCCCAGCACCGAATAGGAATACTTGACGGCGGTATTGTCCGGGAAATACTCCGCGATCACGCGCCCCATGCTGTCATGTTCAAGCTTCTTCACGCGCCCTTGGTTGTCAGTATAGGCAACGGCGCGGCCGTCGGCATCATAGCTGATCTTGAGGGAGGAGAGCAGTTCCTTTTCATCCAGCGACGCGAAACGCTTGATTTCCGAAACCATCCCGGCGGGAGTGTAGGCATAAACGGTGCGGATGCCGTTCGGCGCGGTTGCGGCTTTCAGGCGGTTGTATTTGTCATATTCAAACTTGGCGGCACGGTTGAAAATATCGGAAGTCTGGGTCGGCTTGCCGAAACTGTTGTAACTGAAACTCATGCTCTGTTCGCCGTTGTCCACGGCGGTCAAATCGCGGTTGCTGTTATAGCTTAACTTGGTAGCGGTGGCAACTTTGCCTTCGGCGTCGAGACGCAGATATTCAACGGGATTGCCTCGCGGGTCGTAGTTGATGCGCAGCAGCGGCTGTTTGCCGCCGGGAACCGAGCGCGATACCGAAGAGAGCCAGCCGTTTTTATCATAGGCATAGTAGGTCTCGTTGTCCGCCATATCGCGGACGCGGGACAGTTCGCCGGTGACCTTGTCATAACGGCAGTTCAGCACCACGCGGTCTTT
>CAIPAT010000384.1 GCA_903863035.1 uncultured Lentisphaeria bacterium | reverse complement strand
CGACACTCTGGTTTTTATCATTGGTTCTCGTTCGGTTACACCAACAGGTAGGAACGGTCCGTCACTGCGCTTGATCTCATCCTGTAGAAAATATATCGCCCGGCGGACGCCTTCAGCATCGGCGGCGGCGATAGTGCATAAATCAGCTAGCGTTTCTATATGGTAACTCTCAAACGTCTTTCCCAGTTCCCGCTTTTCGACGATAATTTTAAACGGCCCGTTTTCGGGGATTCCGGCAACTTGCAGAAACGTATGAAAATCGGCTATCGCAGTATCAAGAACTTTCCCTTCATCCGGGAAACGGAAATCCAGTGTAACGCCTTTCCCGAGGGCGGCCTCATTTTTTTTCTTTCTGCTCCGACCCCATGTCAATTTTTCATGCCGCGTTGCTTTAAGCTCATCAACGAACAGCCAGTTCTTTGGCTGTTCCGGTTCATTGGTGATAATCATGTTTTTTATCCTGTTTATATTTTCGCGCTTTGTCTGCAAGTGACATACCCGTTCCTCTTTCTTAAATTATGATGACTTCAACGAACACAAGCATCGTCGACAAGATGTTGTCCGTTTAATATTCACCGCTGACGATTGTTGGAAAAACAATCCAGTTACATGCGATTCACTTTTGTTCTTCAAGCGTTAAATCGTCAAAACACATCATTCCGCCATTCAGTGAAAGAATAACAATTTTAACGTATTTTGTTCCTGGCCAGAATTGCTCCATGCTGCCACCGGATTTAGTTGTGCCTTTTATATCTGCTGTAATTTCCTTCCAATCCTTTGAGTTGAAGTTTTCAATGTAACCGGTATACATGTATCCGCCGTCTCTATGAATGCGTACGTTTATATCAGCCGCGTAGGTCATTCCGCATGCTTGTTCCAATGTGACTTCCCACAAATTATCTTTCTTTTCAACTTTGACGATTACAGGGGCGGCAACATTTGTGTTCGGAAGATCCTTATATTCACCTGAATTATCTGCATTGAACCCGATATGGCTATTTTTATCCTTGATATTCCATTTTGAACCGTCTTTAATCTTGATTATGGTGTCTTCCGGTTTACAGGGCGCTGCCAGTGCAGTTTCAGTGCCAGGCATTACGCATACCTGCAATGCCTTAATCTCTTTTTTGTCAGCAGTCATAGGAGACAAACCAAAATACAATGTCGGTTTCTTATCATCCGCATTCCTGAACCAGCCTGAATATTTATATGTCTTTGTCCCGTCAACAGGAATGACAGCAGTGCCGATAACACTGACTGTGTTTGTTTTGAAACAGCTTTTGCCGGAGTGCGGGTTCTCTGTTACGACCTGAACCTTTGCTGGATCCCAGTTTTCAAGATCCGATTCAGCGTCTCCATTCTTAATGAGATTCTGAGCACCGAGAACAAATGGAACCATTGACGCGACGAATAATAATGCTTTTACTTTTGACATTTCCTGCCTCTATTTTTTTGATAAGTTTCAATTATTCCTGAATCCGTGAAGGTCTTTTTGACCATCACTTCTTCTTTGATTTTTACTTTTTAAATACGTCCCGAAACGGCTTTTTTACCGTTTCGGCTAACAATTTCCGATGTCTTTTCCTTGCTTGACCTCCTTTCCATATTTTACGGGCAAGAAATCCGCTTTTTCTCTTTTTTTTTCATTTTTTTAAACAGTCTTCTTATTCCCGCCTGTTTTCGGCGGCTTTCTTATCCAATCTCGAAATATCCTTATCAGCAATAACTTGCAAATAACCGCTCAAAGGGATCGAACCACGGGCATTTTCTGCTGATCTTTAGCATTGTGCGTCCTCCGGTCTTGACCAGCTTGCCCGCCACGCCCACAATATTCTGTATCACGCTTTTTATCCGGCGGCGTCCGACATCGAACTTGACCGGGAGATCTCCAGGGAACGACAACAGGTCACATCCTATCTTCCGCAGTATGTTGAACGCCAGCATCGCATTGCGCAGGACAAGGGCGTTCGTCTGGAACTTTCCGGAAGGAAGTCTTTCAACATCCATGTCGCTTTTTAGTTCGCTGAGAATTTGTTCATCGGATACGCCTCTAGGGCATCGGCAAAAAGTTTGCCATCCTGCCGGGCGATTGCATCGGCCAGCAAGGTCTGATGTTCCGAAAGCGAAGTAATCAGTCCTTTAAATGGTGACGGGATATATTGATTTTCTACCGGAATGATGGTTTTACCGTGCAGGTCCATGGTATATTCAAGCGCTGCATTGTCGGAAAAATCCCGAACCGCGCCACGATTCGGATGACTGGCCGTAATCCGCATGGTTTCCAGTCCGGCAACAGCCCGGATGATAGGAACCGATATTTCACTGAAATCAACGCCGAACGTTATATTGTTATTAATGGGTGTATGCCAGTCCGGGGCCTGCTGGCTTGATGCGGCTTTTGCAAATTCAAGGAATTTATTTTCAACTCTTTGCATGCCTTCGGCAGCGGCAGTCTCAGGATTGAAATGTTTCATCAACTGATGTAGAGCCCCCTGTTGTTTTTCCAACGCCCATGGCCACAGGATATGCGCCATGCCGTCAAATTCGGATGAGAAGATCATTGTTCCGAACCGGCGATAGATATCAACCATTTTCTGCAACCCTTCACGAACGCGTTCACCACAATCATTAGAAGTAATCTGCATCGGCTGCCAGTCGGCGGTAAGCTGTTCACCAAGGATTTCGTTCATATTTCGGCCTTGATATTCGCCCCTGAGTATAAATGACAGGTGATTTACCCCGGCGGCGACTATATTCCATTCGCTTTCGTAGCGGTCGCGACCGCATATTCTGGGCAGATCCCAACGACAATTGGCGAATCCCGCGCATATACCCAGCGCCTTGATTTTCGTGTAATTGGTCACCGCCGCGCTGAATACCGCTACCGGATTGGCAAAAATCAGCATCATGGCTTCAGGACAGTACTTCTCCATTTTACGGGCAAAGTTCATCACCATGTTTCCGCCCCTGGCGGCTAGGAACGCGCCATTGATCGAAAGCTGGTCGGAATGCAGATAGCCGTATTCGCACGAGGCCTGCAACGCCAGCGTATCGGAAGGTTCCCGTTCAATGGCGGTGGTCAGATAAAGCAGGTCTGCCCCGTCCAGTGCACGATCAAGATCGGTAGTCCAAACCACTTCACAGTTGACGTTCCTGTATTCCGGACAACGCTTGATAAGCCTGCCTACAGCTTCAGCGCGTTCAAGTTTTAAATCAACCAAACGGATGCTGCTACCATCAAACACTTCCGGCGTCTGTAACAGAGCCCGCACGATCGGCAGTATCCGCAAAGATCCGCCGCCGACAAATGTAATGTTCATTGATAAAGTTCCTTTAATCCTGTATTCCGGTTACAACCGCTCCACCAACATCCACCGGAACCTTATCCGGCTCCTTATGGTTTAATGCGCTGAGAACTCTTTCGCGGGATGTAATAACAATTCCTACATGGTTATAAATCATGTTTTCATGTCGTCAGCCGCCGAACTACGTCGAGAATTCTCCCTGGAGAACTCCACTGGCCGCACACCCTTCACGTTGAACCACGTGCGGTACGGATTACCAGTTTCGCCGGCACTCGCAAAGTCGCAAAGCCGTAACGGCTGGCCGTTGACATCCCGATATTCCAATAACAGCCAGGGCTTGGGATAGGTGTTGTCATTTACAAGCTGTTCCCGGAGTTGAGATGCATCGAGTCCCGGCAAGTTTTCCGCATCCATGCTGTTAAAACGGTGGTCAAAGGCCAGAAGGAGGGGGCCGCGGTAGATTGATGCGAGCTTATAATCGTTTTTATCGGACACATTGGATGAGCCCGGCAATAGTCTGGATTTTCCAGCAGTCAGACTCCAAGTCACATGGTTTGGATTCTTGGTAACTGCCCAGCCGATCAGATTCCTG
>CAIPAT010000383.1 GCA_903863035.1 uncultured Lentisphaeria bacterium | reverse complement strand
GACAGGCTCAGCCTGGTTCTGCGGGCACACTGCCTTGATGTCGGATGGGGAATTCTCCACCACTTGACGCGGATAGCCCTGTTCACATGGATCCGTACAATTCAGCAGTTTGACGCGGCGGCCATCAACTCTCAGATAATGTGTATAGAAAGTGTTAAAACGATGCCAGCCCGTCAAACCGGACTGCCATTCTTTCCACGCCGCTTCCTGCTCCGGTAACTCCTCCAGATAGTTCCAAAAAAAACGGTCGTTCATCTTTTATTGCTCCTCTTAGAATTGCTATAAAAAGAATAAGGATTACTGTGCGACAATGGTAATCAACCCTTATTCAGCCTCTTTTGTGTTTTGGCAGATTCATTTCTGACCATAATATGCGTTTACTCCGTGCTTTCGATTATAATGTTTTTCAACAAGCGATTTTTTCAAGCGCCGGATCCCTGGATTTATCTGTTCAGTCAGAAAAGCAATCCTGCAAAGTTCTTCCATGATTTTAGCATTATACACGGCCTCTTCTGCTGTTCTTCCCCATGTGAAGGGGCCATGCCCCGCGATAAGAGCCATTTGTACTTCATCAGAAGACAGTCTCCGCTTTTTTAAGCAGTCCACAATCTGCAGACCAGTCTCGGTTTCATAGTCATTCACTATTCTTTCATCCGGCATGAGTTCAGTACATGGAATATCCACTGGAAGATGGTCAGCATGAGTGGTTCCGTACAATGGAACATCTCTCACGCTCTGCGCCCATGCCGTGGCATAGGTCGAATGCGTGTGAACAATACTTTCCGCATCAGAAAAATTCTGATAAAGAACCAGATGCGTCGGGGAATCGGAAGACGGTTTCAAATTTCCGTCAACAATATTTCCATTCATATTGATTACTACAATGTCCTGCCAGCACATTTTATTATATGCCACCCCGGACGGTTTTATAGCAAACACATTATTACTCTTATCAATGCAACTGACATTGCCGAAAGTATAAATGACCAGAGATTGCCGGGGCAATTCCTGATTTGCCTCAAAACATTCTTTCTTAAGCGCATCATATTTCATTCATGAATTCCTTTTTCACAATTCCGGCATGCAAACAGTATTTTTTGTATAATGAATCATATATCACATGATTAAATTCCTAACTCGCACACTGCGCAACGGATTTGTTTTAGAGAATTCTCCCACATGTACACCCCTTACGTTGAGCCACGTGCGATACGGATTGCCAGTTTCGCCGGCACTCGCAAAATCGCAAAGCCGTAACGGCTGGCCGTTGACATCCCGATATTCCAATAACAGCCAGGGCTTGGGATAGGTGTTGTCATTTACAAGCTGTTCACGGAGTTGAGATGCATCGAGTCCCGGAATGTTTTCCACATCCATGCTGTTAAAACGATGGTCAAAGGCCAGAAGAATAGGACCGCGGTAGATTGATGCGAGCTTATAATCGTTTTTATCGGACACATTGGATGAGCCCGGCAATAGTCTGGATTTTCCAGCAGTCAGACTCCAAGTCACATGGTTTGGATTCTTGGTAACTGCCCAGCCGATCAGATTCCTG
>CAIPAT010000382.1 GCA_903863035.1 uncultured Lentisphaeria bacterium | reverse complement strand
TGAGAAGTCGCCGATACCGTGGTATCGAAGGCATTCGAAGGGTACGAATCCAAATTCAAAAGATCGCAATCCCGCCATTGCGGGACGAGTTTCTTGCGTTCGTATTTTCCCGTTCATCCTTCGGACGATATTCATATCGCCAATCAGTCGGAACGAAAAAATCCAATCCGCAATCTAACTCGTCTATGCGATTTTTTGGCTTTACAGAGTACTAGTATACGCCATGAAAAGCAAAAAGCAAGAATACTGCTCAGCCTATTTCCAGTCGTGTTCGGTGCGATGCATCAGCATGTCAGATTCGGATTTCGTCATTTCAGGAAAAAACAGATACAGGCCATTATTACCGTAACGCTTGACAATTCTATCCGCGACGGCAATCGTTTCACGATAGTCATTGGAACCATATATCCTTTAACCTAAAAAAAGCAGTCGAGTCAGTGTGCCGTGGATGTGCTGTGATGTTGACAGGCATCGAAACTTATGTGCGTCCTGTAGCTATTTCCTTATGTAAATCTATAAATGCCAGAAAGGTTGTAATGTTCTGTCATAGCGCACAAGCGAAGAAACTATGGATTAATTTCTAAAAATATAATCTTTGATATTAATCATAATACAAAGGAGCTTTTTTCAGCGTTTGAAAAAACTTTTCATCATGAGCATAAACAACCATTGCATTGTGTTTTTGTTGTAAATGCCTGACCTTTTCGATTGAATTCAAAAAATCCTGTTTGTTATATAATAATCCGGAAACCTTTGCAGGCGGTCCATAAATTTCTTCATTGTAGACGCTATCCTGCGGGAATATAATTGTACCACTGTTCTCTGTGTGCACCATCAGTCCTAATAAATTAGGTGTATGGCCAGGCAGGGAAATTATATCTATGCCGCTGAAAATCTCCATATCTTTGTCCACTAAATGATATTTTTTAATTGGTGCGTCCAGATCCGCTTTTACATAACCTCCATGAGTAGCCGGATTTATATCCTCTCTCACCAGGCATTGTCCCCAAATAAAATCCTCTTTTGGTGCGTATACTACCGCATTGGGAAAAAGATTAAGATTGCCGCAATGATCAAGATGAAAATGAGAAATCACAATAGTCTCAATTTCATCCAGCGTTGTATGGCATAATGCAAGCTGGTTTTCAAGCCTTTGATCTACTGTCTGGAACAACGGATAAGCCTCTCTCAGATGCTTGGGCCAATAACCTTCCATTGCGTTGGGATTGCTTCCCAAATCATATAAAACTTTACCGTCCGGATGGTCAATCAAAATCGCCATTACCGGTAGCTTCATAATTTTGTTTTCATCAAATGCTGTGCTGTTGTCACTTGCTACAACATATTTTCTTTTTGTTTCCAAATAACCTGTATTCAAAATATAAATTTTCATAAAAGACCGTAGTTAAATATTGATTGTCTTACAGGCATGTTTCAAATAATGGTTAAAGATAGTTGACACTTTTTTTGAGACGCATCCCTTGAGAGCCGTAGGCTCGAATCATGTTGTAGGGACGGATTTTAATCCGTCCTCCATCCCCCCGCGCATTTTGAGAGCCGTAGGCTCGAATCATATCAATCATTATATGTTTCGTTCCTACGGAACTCCAAATTTTAATTATCATTATTCACCGGACTAAAGTCCGGTGCTACAATATGTATCGCTCCGCCGGAGCTTGTTTTACTTTATTTTATCAGAGCGTTATGACATAAAAGTGTCAACTACCTTTTGTAACATGCCGTCTTACATGATGCGAACTAATAGTAAATACTTATCCGATAGAGCTATATCATATTTTATCATTCAACTATTTCAAACTATCAAAGCAATTATTTTTAGATAATTACATTTCACCAAACTGAATAGCTCACTCCGGATTTCGTTTAATTCTAGAAAATCAGAATGCGATTATCGAAATATATTCATGGCGATGATTTCTTTCAAATGCTTTAATATTCCGCAAATATTCCGCATTGCCGACACTCTGTGCATCGCCTTCAATCAACAAATTTTTAAATTCCGGTTTGAGTTGTCAGCAACCTAATATAAATTATAAAAAATGTGAATATCAACAACTGATTTTGAAGAGAGAATATGCTGGCTAAAACATTTTCCGCGGCAGTTATCGGGATTGACGCTTATATGGTGGAGGTGGAAGTCAACGCCACCGGTTCCGGCGAACAAGATTTTGTTTCCATCGTCGGGCTGCCGGATACTGCAATCAAGGAAAGTCGCGACCGGGTGCGTTCATCGCTGCACAGCACCGGCTTCCCGCATCCGCAGGGCGCCACGCTGGTCAATCTGGCCCCGGCCGACCTGAAAAAAGAAGGCGCGGCATTCGATCTGGCGATTGCGCTGGGGATGCTGGCCGCTACCGGTTATATTGACCGGACGAAGCTGGCGAAAACCGCCATCATCGGGGAACTGGCGCTGGACGGTTCCGTCCGCGCGGTGCGCGGCGCGCTGCCGGTCGCGGTGAAAGTCAGTTCCGAACCCGGTCTGGAAGCGCTGCTGGTGCCGCATTACAATGCCGAAGAAGCCGCGCTGGCGGCCGGCGGCTTTCCTGTTTATCCGGTGGGCTCGCTGCGGGAAGCCGTGGAATATTTCAATGAAGGCGGACTGCTGCCGTACAAGGCCGACCTGCAGAGTTATGTCCGTGCCGATAACGGACGCGATCCGGATTTTGCGGAAGTCAAAGGTCAGGCGATGGCCCGGCGCGCGCTGGAAATCGCCGCCGCCGGAGGCCATAACAGCCTGATGATCGGTCCGCCCGGAACCGGCAAAAGCATGATTGCCGCCCGGCTTGCCGGGATACTGCCGCATATGACGCTGGAAGAAACACTTGAAACCAGCCGTATCCACAGTGTGCTCGGCTTGCTCTCTTCAGGGCAGCCGCTGCTCAACCGGCGTCCGTTCCGGTCGCCGCACCATACCATCAGCGATATCGGGCTCATCGGCGGCGGCAAAAATCCGTCGCCGGGTGAAATCAGCATGGCCCATAACGGCGTGCTGTTTCTCGACGAACTGCCGGAATTCAAGAGGAATGTATTGGAAGTGCTGCGTCAGCCGCTGGAAAGCGGCATGGTGAACGTGGCCCGCGCCGCCGGAAGTTTCACTTTTCCCGCTAAATTCATGCTGGTGGCGGCGATGAATCCGTGTCCGTGCGGCAGACTGAACCCGGCTGTCGGCTGCCGGTGCAAACCGAATGAAGTCAGAAAATACCGGGGAAAAATTTCCGGACCGCTGCTCGACCGCATTGATCTGCATGTGGAAGTTCCGCACTTGAGCCAGGAAGAATTGCTGGCCTCCCCGACTGGTGAACCCAGCGCTAAAATACTCGACCGCGTTAAAGCAGCAAGAACGGTTCAGTCGGAAAGATTTTCCGGCCTGGGTTTCTATTGCAATGCTCACATGACCAGTAAAGACCTTCAGCACTTCTGCCGTATCGGAGCGGGCGAGCAGATGCTGCTGCGCCATGCGATCAATGATTTCCATCTTAGTCCGCGCGCCTATGACCGGATTCTGAAAGTGGCGCGCACCATCGCAGATCTCGCGAAATCCCCCAATATCGGCGAAGATCACCTGTTCGAAGCCATCAATTACAGGAATTTCGACCGCGGCGAAGAATGGTAATAACAACCAATATAAGTTTGATTGATAATCTTTTAGGAGCCGTAAAGAAATAACCTTTACATCTTCGCGCTTCTCCCGAATGCCTTTGTGTTTGCCGGTTCGTTACATACCTTCAGGTATGCGCCTTACCGGCAATTCCCAAAATCTCTTCGGGATATTTCGCGGAACTTGTCAAGTTTATTTCT
>CAIPAT010000381.1 GCA_903863035.1 uncultured Lentisphaeria bacterium | reverse complement strand
CAAGTCTCGCGAAATATCCCGAAGAGATTTTGGGAATTGCCGGTAAGGCGCATACCTGAAGGTATGTAACGAACCGGCAAACACAAAGGCATTCGGGAGAAGCGCGAAGATGTAAAGGTTATTTCTTTACGGCTCCTAAGATGCTGAAAATCAATAAAGAATCTCCTCCCGTCCATCCTATCCCCGAGGCAAGCCTCGGGGTATTACGGACGGACTTCCACGCCCTGCGGGCGGGCCGGAGATTCGAAGACAAAAGCCAAGACAAAGAACAAAGTCGCCCCAAGGGGCGAGGTATTGAACCCAACGGAATAAATTATACCATCTTTTTATGCTAGAGGTACTTTTCGTTTAATTTAAAAATCCACCACGTATTGAAGCTTAATCTTCAATCTCTTTCTCGCCGCTTCTCCATTATTTCGTGTCTTCCGCAAAATCAAGGAATATGGGTTGATTGCGCGCTTGCCGCGCAATAACCCATCTTGAACTTGAAGATATTATGAGCAAGGTTCTAAGTAATGGCTTGACGATTAATAAATTCGGTGGCAGCAGCAACAAATCCGGCGGCGTCATCGGTCACTGCGGTGACGAATCCGACGGCATCATCGGTCGCAATATCCGGCTCCTGCATTTCATGCAGGCAAAGCTGCAATAACAGCAGATGTTTGCGTTCAATACCGGCGACGTTGCTGACGGCTTTAAACATATCTGCGGAGAATTGCACCGGAGCTTTTTCCGGAACTTCCGTTACAGTGTGAATATAAAGCGCAATTGCGGCTGTCAGCACGGCCTGGCGGGCCGGTGTTGCAGCTTCCGCCGCAAAACCTCCGGCATGCAGCACCGACGCCATTTTCAGTTGGCGTTCGGCTGCAGCCAGCGCCGGACGGCTCAGCGCCAGCCGGCGGTCACGGTCGGACGGACGCGGCGGCGCGGCGCTTTCAGACTCAAATACTTTGGCCATATCCCCGGCATTAATAGTAATGATCCCCATTTTTGCCAACTGCTGCAGCAATGCATAATTTTCCGTTGATATCATCAACATCTGTTCCGGAGCCAAACTCTGTCCGTGCGTCTTTTCCACCTGCTGCTTCAGTTTATCCGCAGCGCCGGCGGAACCGACGGCAAAGACGGATTTGATGCGGCCGGTCTCATTGTCGTATCCAACCTGACAGAGATTAAGCCCGGAAGGATCAAGACGCACTTCCTGCGCTAATTGTTCAACCGGCAGCATGGTCGCCGGTTCAGCAGTCGGCGGCACATCAGGAAGCGCCATTACCTTTGCCGACATAATTGAGCCAAGGCGTTCCAGGAACGCGTTCTTGGCTCCTGGTTTTTCGAAGTCGGCAAAGTCGCCGCGAGCATCAAGAACTGCGTCAGACAGGCCTTTTTTAAAGTCGAGGGTCGCCAGCATCCGGTGTTCGATAGTGTTTTCCGCGACCAGATTGATGACATTGACGGTATTTTTCTGGTGTTTGCGCCAGGCGCGTGCGATGCGCTGTTCAAGTTTAGCCGGGTTCCACGGCAAATCCAGATTAACGACCACGCTGGCGGCCTGGAGGTTCAACCCCACGCTGCCGGAATCGGAGGAAAGGAACAGACGGCATTCCGGGTCATCTTTAAACCGGTTGATCTCTTTGCGCCGCTTAATCTGGTTGACCTTGCCGGTATGGAGCGCAAAAGCGACGCCGCGTTTTTCCAGTTCCGTTTCGATCAGGTCGAGCATCCGCACCCATTCGGAAAAGACGATTATTTTGCGTCCGGGGTCATCATCCCAGATGTCGTCGAGAATGCGCATGAATTCATCAACTTTTGGCGATTCAGTGATTTTCTGATCAAGAATATAAACGCTGTCGCAAAGCATCCGCATGCAGGAAAGCGCGATTTGGAGGCGGTCGAACTCTTCGGGCGTGAGCGGGCGGCGCTGCGCCATTGCCGCCAGCCGCACCACAATGCTTTCGTAATCGGCGTAACGTTTGCCTTGTTCCATCGTCATCGGCACAAAATAATTGTTGTCAATGCGTTCGGGCAACTGTTCGCTGATTTCGTCCTTGCGGCGACGCAGCATCACCGGTTTAACCAGTTCGTGCAGTTCGCGGAGATTTTTCAGCCCTCTGATCTTGCCGTCGTCATCGAAATCGTAGAACCGGCGGTTGAAGCGGAACAAACTGCCGAACAGCGAAGGCTCAACGAACTCCACCAGCGAATACAGTTCATCAATCTTATTTTCAATCGGCGTGCCGGTGAGAACGAAGGCAAAACGCAACTGCAGCCGCTTCAACCGGTCGGCGGTCTTGGTTTTCCAGTTCTTGATTCGCTGCGCTTCGTCAAGAATCACCAGTTCCGGCTGAAAGTCGCGGTTAATGTCTTCATAATCTATCATTACCTGCTCGTAGTTGACCAGCAGAAAAAACGCCTGGCTGCTACGGTATTTTTCAAGCCGCTGCTTGCGGAGGCCGAAAACCGTTTCCGACGGCAATGCGGTGAATTTACGGATCTGCTCCTCCCATTCGCTTTTCAGCGAGGCCGGAGTAACCACCAGCACCCGCCTGACCGCAAAACATTCTTTCAGCAAAGCGGCGGCGGCAATAGCCTGGACCGTCTTGCCCAGCCCCATTTCATCGGCCAGCAGCGCCCGCCCGCTAAACGCCAGATGCAGCATTCCTTCGATCTGGTAGTCGTAGAGGGCATGACGCAGAAACGGCGCCTGTCCGTTGCTTTCGCTGAACTGCCGGCGGTACTCATCGCGCCACCGTGACGCCTGCTTTCTTTCCAACTGGCGGCAGAGATATTTGCGTACTTCGGCGGATATCCTGATTCTGGCGCGTAAAGTTTCGTCCGCCAGCTCCAAGTCGCGCAATAACACTTGCAGCGTATCGGTTTCCGGCGCTTTGAATTCACCATTCACCGCCAGATAGCGATGCATAAATCCGGCGACGGCGCTTTTTTCCGGTATTCGCGCCAACGGACGCCACGGACTGCGGTCCATGAAAATCTCAACATATGGCGAAGCAGCCGTCCTGGCTCCGGACAACTGCGCTTTGACCTTTTCAATGTGCTTGCAAGTGCCGAGGAAGTTCTTGCGGAAATCGGGACAGTTGCAGGTGTTGATCTGCTCCGTCAGCGACCGAAATTCCACCAGGTATTCAGCGGCATGATCGCCATCCGTCCGCGATACCAGATAGTCCTTGAACGGATTTTTTCCGGCGGCGACCGGAGTTACGCTCATCTGTTCCTCCTTCATGCGGCGGCGGCGCAATTCGATCTCATAATCGTCTGTCGTCTTCCAGCTTGTATGTGCTTTTTTCGGTTTGACGGCAGCTTCCGGAGTTTTTTTTGCAGTAGTTTTCATGGCTGTTATAGGTTCTTATTTTTGTTCCGGAGCATTTCCGGACTGCGTCGGCATGTTAAAGCGGTTGGAGGCTCCGGCCACTGCGCGGGCGGCAATGTCCTGCACTTTTTCATAGGCTTTCTCCTGGCGGCTGGATATCTCTTCGATTTGTCGCGCCTGGGAAGTCACTGTGGCTTCCAGCCCGTTGATGCGCGCTTCGTAAACGTTGCGGTCGCCTTCAAAACCCTTATTAAACAGAGCTTCTTTCATGCTAAACTCAGACTGCAATTTGGACGCGGTCTCCTTGACGGCTTTCGCCACGGCATTTTCCAGCGTTTCCGGAAACGCGTCAACTTTGCTTTGCAGATCGGAAAGAATCTTTTCGCGTTCTGCCAGTTCCGCATCGCGCTGCGCCAGCACGGTCTCGCGTTCGGCCACGGCTTGTTCGAATGCGGCCTCTTTTTGTGATATTTGTTTTTCCAGCGCAGCCAGTTCATCTTTCAGCGCGTTGCGTTTCTGCTCCTGTTCCCGCTTCCAGTTATATTCAAATTCTTCCTTTGCCCGCTTGCCGGCCTTCTCGAAAGCATCTTTTTCTTCTTTGGCGGCAATCTGGAATTCCTGTTTCTGACGCTCGAACGCGGCGACCATCTCGGATTCTTCCGTTTCATACTCAAGTTTTTTCTGACGATGAGCCTCAACCAGAGCGGCCAGCGCCGAGGCGGCCGCGTCAATTTCATATATCCGCCGCAATTCATCTTCCTTGATGCCGACGGCATCCTGGAGTTTGCGGTATTTGTTCGCTTCGACATCAAGTTTTTCGGCTAGATCTCCCAGCTCTTTGACAATCGCTGACTTCAGAGAGTTGATGCGCGACAGCACATCTTCGGCGGTGATCGTGTCGGCGGTTTTGATCGTTTCCACTTTCCGGTGTTCCTCCCGAACTTTTTCCGGCTTCAGCTCTTCCTGCAAACGCTTTTCCGACACCTCTTTGGCGGCGAGATAGGCTTCCATCAATTCTTTCTTAGTACTGGATAAAGTCACTTGTGAAACGGTCTTTGCAGCAGCCATGATAAATCTCCTTCCGGTCAATGGTCAATTACAAAAAATATTGACGCTAATCTAAAACAACGAATGTTTTTTTCAATACTTAATAATGATTAAATCAGAAATCTTTTGTAGAATTATCGGCATGTTTCAGAGAATGGTTAAATATAGTTGACATTTTTTTGAGACGCATCCATCGAGAGCCGCAGGCTCGAATCATGTTGCAGGGACAAGATTTTAATCCGTCCGCCATCCCCCCGCACATTTTGAGAGCCGGAGGATCGAATCATATCAATCCTTATATGTTTCGTTCCTACGGAACTCCAAATTTTAATTATCATTATTCACCGGACTAAAGTCCGGTGCTACAATATGTATCGCTCCGCCGGAGCTTGTTTTGACTGTTTTCTTTATTTTATCAGAGCTTTATGACATGAAAGTGTCAACTGCCTTTTGAAGCATGCCGAATTACCGATTCCTTTTCATAACCGAGAGCGTTCGCGCTTTAGCCTGGATTATTCATAAAAAATGGATGAAAGACGAGAATATGCTCAAAAAGAAAGATTTTGACGATGCCGCAGTCGTAGCGGCGCTACGGAGAGGACATCGGCAAAGACTTTACTTTGAGCAGATTGCAGTATTTCGCCATAAGTTTATGAATTATTCAGGTTAGAGCTTTATGCTCCACGATATTTATTTTTCAACAGAAATCAGAGACGGGAAAAAGAATGGAAAATCGCGCGAACGGAGTTTTGTCGCTTGCAATATTACTCTTTATATGTGTGTCCGGAATCAGAAAACTAAAAGGAATTTTCCTTGCCGGGGAATTTTGCTTTTTTGACGTCTTTGACGTATTGAGTAAAGGCTTTGTGGATCGCCTCATGGAGATTGGCGTAGCGTTTGGCGTGCTTCGGGGTAAAATCACCGGACAGCCCCAGGATGTCAGTTACTACCTGAACCTGTCCGTCGCAATGCTCCCCTGCCCCGATGCCGATAGTCGGAATCGAAACCGCCGCGGTAATCTGTTTGGAGACTTCCGCCGGAATGCATTCCAGGATTATACAGAAAGCACCGGCTTCTTCCAGCTGCTTCGCGTCTTTAATCAGGGCTTCAGCTTCTTTTTCGGTTTTTCCGGCGATCTTGTAGCCGCCTGAAGTCAGCAGTTTCTGCGGGAGCAGTCCGATATGCCCCATCACCGGTATTCCGGAAGCGGTCATCCGCTCCACAACCGGAGCCATGGCGGCGCCGCCTTCAATTTTCACCGCATTGGCACCGACTTCTTTAAGATATCTCGCGGCGTTGATCAATGCATCGTTGATATCCGCCTGATAGGTCATGAACGGCATATCGCCAATAACAAAAGCCTCCGGTGCGCCGCGCCGTACCGCCGCGCAATGGTGCAGCGATTCCGCCAATGTCAGCGGCAGGGTGTTGCGATAGCCGAGAACGGCGTTGGCGACGGAATCACCGACCAGCAGCATTTCCACGCCGCAGGCATCAGCCAGCGCCGCGGTCGGAGCATCATATGCGGTAAGAACCGCGATCTTCTCGCCGCGTTCTTTCATTTTACGAAAAGAGCTTACTGTCAGTTTTTTCACGTTACTCATAACTTTCACCGTTCCCCGAAATTGGTTGTTGTGCTTAGATTGAATAATTCATAAACTTACGGAGAAATACTGCAATCTGCTCAAAGTAAAGTCTTTGCCGATGTCCCCGCCGTAGCGCTGCTACGGATGCGGCATCGTCAAAATCTTTCTTTTTGAGCATATTTTTGTCCTTCATCCATTTTTTATGAATAATCCAAGTTAAAGACTGTAGTTTATTTTTATTTTTTTTCAAATGGGTTTTACAAATAAAGAGAATTGCGGTATTGTCTAAATGCGGATAATTCATCATAACGACAAATCCGTCCAAGAAAGTAAAAATATAATGAAAAAATCAAAAGCGCAAAAGTGGTTTGACCGGAAAAAGAGAAAACGGGCCCAAGCTCCTACCATAAAAGGTACCATCACCATCACGGCCGGAGGTTTCGGATTCCTGCGGGTTGAAGCCGGGGAAAATGACGAGACCAAGCCGGAAGACGTCTTTATCCCGCCCCAATTTCTCAAAGGCGCAATGGACGGAGATGAAGTAGAGGCTACCCTGCTGGAAGAACGCCGCGAACTGGCCGACGGCCGCGGACCGGCAGGAAAAATTGTGGAGATCATTAAACGCTCCCGTGATTTCATCGTCGGAGAACTGATTTCCGCGCACAAGGTGCGTCCGCTCAACAAGCACCTCCCTGATGACATTGAGGTCAGCGGCAGTCTGTGCGGCGCCAAACGCGGCGACTGGGTAAAAGTAACCCTGAACTTCAATGCTGAAACCAAACAGTCAAAACGCGGTTCAATCACGGAGACATTCGGCAAGGCCGGCGAGATCACCGCCGACATTGATGCCATTATCGCCGAATATAAACTCTGTCCGCCATATACCGCCGAAGAAAATGACGCCGTAATGCATCTTACCTCCCGGGAAATCAAACGCGAAGACCTGACCAAACTGTTCTGCGTGGCGATCGACCCGCACGATGCCAAAGACGTTGATGACGCGGTATCCATCGCACCGGGCAGGAATGAAAGTGAAGTCGAGCTGGGCATCCATATCGCCGATGTCGCCGCCTGGGTCACGCCCGGCAGTACATGGGATAAACAAGCTTATGAGCGCGGCTTCACCGCCTATCTGCCAAGCCGGACACTGCCGATGCTGCCTAAGCTGCTGACCAAAAAAATCAGTCTGTACGGCGGGGTGGATACCTTTGCCCATACCATCATCTTTACCGTCCACAGACACAGCGGACGGATACTTGGCGCAAAGCGCTTCCACAGCATGATCAATGTTAAAGCCAACCTGACCTACGAACGGGTGCAGGACTTCATTGACACCGGCAACGCCAAAGGCTGGACCAAGACTTTCGCCGCCAATCTGAACCAATTGGTGGACTTGACCAGAATCATGCGCGAATACCGCAGAACCCACGAGAAATTTCTTGATATGGCGATCCCGGAAATCAGAGTGGTATGTGATGAAAGCGAAAATAAGATTATCGGCCTGGAGCGGAAACTTCAGCGAGAATCCGAGCAGTTGATCGAGGAATGCATGCTGGCGGCAAATACCGAAGTTGCAGGAGAACTGATCCGAAAAGCCATGCCTGGACTTTACCGGGTGCACCCCGAACCGGACCCCGCAAAACTTGAGGAATTCAACGCACTGATGATCAGCGCGTTCGGCATGACCCCCGGCGATCTGTCCAGCCGTACCGCCTGCTGCCACTTCCTTGAAGATCTGCCTGATTCGCCGCGTAAACCAGTCATCCTTAACGCGTTTCTCCGCTCCCTGCCCCGTGCGTCATATACGGAAGCGCACGGACTGCATTTCGGTCTGGGCAAAACGCAGTACAGCCATTTCACCAGTCCCATCCGGCGGTATACCGACCTGGCCGTGCATCAGCAACTGTGGAACAGCGACTGCAACGGACGGCTGAAATCAGCCAAAACTATGGAGAAAATAGCTGAAAGCTGTTCGAGCAAGGAGATCAATATTGACGATGCCTATTATACAGCCAACGACCGGCTGAAACTGCGTTACCTTGAAGAGCAGCTCCAGACCGGCAGGGAAAATCTACACGAAGGCATGATTTCGCGGATCGTCACAGGCGGCCTGCTGGTTGACATCCTCGACCTGGGCATTCTGGGTTTCGTGCCGATCGAACATCTGCCGGGCAAATTCCGCCGGACAGGCGAAATACTGAAAGCCGACCGCGGCCACGCCACCTATAAATGCGGCGACTATATTTATCTGAGACTGTCCGATATAGATTTCATCCGCGGATCAGCCATTTTCCGCCCGGTAAACTGATTAAACTTAAACCATGAAAGACTGAACTAAAAATGAGCATTTTTGAAGCAACCATGCTGGTCTGTTTCGGCGCGAGCTGGCCGCTGGCAATATACAAGACCGTCAAAGCGAAGAATCCGGTCGGCAAAAGTGTGCCGTTCCTGTATCTGGTGCTGATCGGGTATATAGCCGGATGCATGCACAAAGTGTATTTCAACTTTGACAAAGTCTTCTGGCTGTATACCCTCAACGCCATGATGGTGCTGGTGGATCTGATCCTGACCCACTACTACATCAACCGGAACAAGCGGTTCAATCTGTAAGGTTATTTGTAGCTCTGGCGTAAATGCTTGATAATCAGCATTTCCGCCGATGCCGCTTTTTTCTGGCCTTTGGCCGGAGTGAAAGTAATATTCCGGGGTTCTCCCGGAATCAGGGTGAAACTGTTGTCGCTGAAAATCCCGTCCATGTCTTTCAGTTCCATGGTCAGGAAAAACACCGGCTTGTCCGTGGTGAGCGTGATTTCCAAACCGCCGTCGCACTTTGCAGTTTTGGCGCTAACCTTAGCCACCGCCAGCTCACAGCGTTTATACTGGGTAAAGAAATGCTCATTGCGCTGACTGTATTTATTTCCTCCCGCCTGTGCCTCCAGACGCATATACATGAATCCGGATTCGGGCGCGGAAATCAGCTTACCGACCGGATAAACCGCTACTTTAACCGCGCTGCCGGCTTTGACTTTCGACTTCAACTCAACCTTCTTCATCACGCTGCCGGCGAAGTCAGTCACGGACAGAGTTATCGCACATTCAGCATCAGCCATGAGATCATTCGTCACCCATACTTCCACCTCGCCGCTCTTGTTCTGGAATGAGGATATAATGACCGGGGCGAAAAAACGCTTAGCTTGATAATGCAGCTGCTTCCACCGTCCGAAATAGTCTATGCTCGCCCAGGACGCGACAGGCCAGTTGTCGTTTAGCTGCCAGTAAATCGCCCCCATGCACACCGGACGCAGATGCCGCCAGTATTCCACCGCAGTCTTGATTGCCAGCGCCTGCTGCGCCTGGCTGAGATACACGAAGTTCTCGAAACCTTCAGGTATGCGGAAATAGGTCGCGAACATATTGATGATCTTGGAATTACCCGCCTGGTTGCGCTGATGGTGCTCCATGACCGGAGATGTCACATTGAAATCGCCTTCTCCCGCAAACTGCCGGATAGTCTTCATTTCCGGAAATGACTGATAGCCGAATTCCGAGCAGAAACGCGGGAGCACATCAAAATATGCTTCGAACTGTTTGCCGGAATGCCACACTTCCCAGTAATGCATGTCACCCTGCTTGTCATCGTGCCAGCCGTCACCGTAGCTTTCCGGACCGTTGCATGGCGAACTCGGCCAGAACACGCGCTCCGGGTCAGCGGCTTTTACAGCTCGGCCGAGGTCCCAGTTGAGTTTGGCGTAATTCAACAGATACTTTTCGCGAGTGTCTTTTGTGCCATACCAGCCTACAGCGCCGGCTACTTCATTATCGCCGCACCAGATCACTATCGAAGCATGACTGCGCAACCGTTTAACCTGATATTCGGCCTCTTCACGAACCAATGCCGTAAAACTTTCTGTTGAAGGATAGAGCGCACATGAGAACATCATATCGTGCCAGAGCATAATGCCGAGACGGTCGCAGATGTTATAGAAAACATCATTTTCGTATTGGCCGCCGCCCCACACCCGGATCATGTTCATATTTGCGGCCACCGCGTCCTGCAGCAGTCGTTCAAAGACTTCAGCCGTCTGGCGCTGCGGAAAACCGTCAGCCGGAATCCAATTGGCGCCTTTGCAGAAAATATCCACCCCGTTGATGCGGAACGTCATAGTGACGCCTATTTTGTCTTTCTTATTAATCAGTTCAACTTTTCTCAGTCCGATTTCCTTTTCAACACACTCATCGGGGGTTGTCACAGAGAGCTTATACAAAGGTTGTTCCCCGTGCCCGGACGGCCACCACAAACGAGGCTTGCTTATCTCAAAGACAGTACGGACAATATTCAGTCCTGACTTCAATGAAACGGGAACTTCCTGCTTCATCCCGCCGAACTCGACCTTCAAAACTGTTTTCCCGGACGACGTGGCAAAAAGCTCGGTTATAACCGTAACTTTGCACTTGTCCTTAAGGTGCGCCTGTTCGGTATAAACATGCTCAATGCGGCAGCTTTCAACGCCCTGTAAATAGAGGTCGCCGTAAACCCCGGAAGGGATCATGCAGATACCCCAGTCCCAGCCGGCATGACACTGCGTTTTGCGGACCATGTTCATGTGCGGAACCTGGTTATTACCGGTCCACGGCACAGGAAACGGCTGTTTTTCGGCTTCCATCGCCGCCCTTTTGACCGGACTGCGGAATACTATCTGGATCGTGTTTTTGCCTGACTTCAGCAACTTTTTAACTTCAAAGCGGTAACGCCGGAACATGTTTTCTGCTGTACCTGCTTTTTTCCCGTTTATGGATATTTCCGCGAAGGTATCCAGGCTGTCAGCGTTAAAAAATACAGATTTTTCCGCCAGCAGTTCTTTTGCAACCTGAAAATCCCGTTGATAGGACCAGTCGCAATCCCGCACCCACTGAACATCTTTTTCGTTCATTTTAGCATACGGATCAGCTATTTTCCCAGCCGCCAGCAACGCACTGTAATTATCGCCGGGTACTTCTGCCTGGATTTTCAGTTTCCGGTTGATACATTCCAGATTCCATTTTCCTGAAAGCTCTATTCTGCTCATACTGTTGCCTCTTATTTTTAAAATCATTGCTTTTTTAGTAATGATACAAAAATACATATTACTAAATAACTTTTCTACTACAATATTTACAAAAAGGATACTATATTGATATATATTTTAAATTTAAAAGGTCAAATATGATAAAACTGCAAAAAAACATTGTAAAAATCTCGGACGTTAACCCGGCAACTATTCAAGATACCGCTTTTTTCCCGCATGAGATTTACGAAGAACATTCACATGATTTCTACGAGTTTTTTATTATACTCGAAGGCTCCATGCTCCATAAACTTAACTCCGTATCAACGGCGCTGAATCAGGGCTCTGTCTGTTTCATCCGTCCGGATGATGTCCACGCCATCGGCAACCCTTCCGACACGGTGAAACTGCGTATTAGCAACATCGTTTTCAGCCGTGAAGTGTTCACTGATACACTGCTCTTTTTCAACAATTCCATCAATTTCAATCCTGATGACCATTCCGGCATTATCACGAATCCGTCCGACAATGAACAGAAACTGTTTGTTGAAAAAATCGAGCAAATCCGGAAATTCAGCGAGAAACCCGAATATCTGCCAATGAAAATAGCCGCCATGAAAAGCCTGATCCTGGATTTCCTGCTGATGCTGTACCAGCGAACGGCGCTTTATCCGAAAACCGCCCCGCAATGGCTGGCGACCGCCTGCAGTGAAATGCGAAAAAAAGAAAACTTCACACCAGGACTGCCCGCGTTTATCAAACTCGCGGGTAAAAGCCAGGAACATCTGACCAGATACATGAAAAAATATCTCAATGATACGCCGCAGGCATTCATCACCCGGCTCCGCATCCACGAAGCTGCCGGACTGCTGCGCAACACCCGCAAGAAAATTGATGAAATCATGTATGAAACCGGCTTTAACAACGTTTCATACTTCCGCCGCTGCTTCTGCCGCCAGTACGGCGACCCGCCCGGACGCTATCTCCGCAAGTCACGCAGTATCTTCAATCCGCAACGCTGACGGTCAATGTCACCTGGCCGGACACAAAACCAGGCGAAAACCGCCGTAGCAGCTGCCGTCGCCCGGATTGTTGTAATCGCGAGAGGCTGACTGACAGGCGTCATCGTCGTCCGCCCAGCTGCCGCCGCGCGTCACCCGGAAACCGCCGCCGGAAGCACATTGCGGATCTGTCAGCAGCGGTTGCCGCGTATCATAATCTCCATAGTAATCATGACACCATTCCCAGACGTTGCCATGCATATCATACAGTCCCCAGCCGTTCTTTTTCTTACCGCCGACCCGGTGAGTAGTCTCTTCGCTATTGCCGTCATACCATCCTGCCGGATCCAGATTGTCAGCCTCATAATCTCCAGTAGTTCCGGCACGGCAGGCGTATTCCCATTCCGCCTCTGTCGGCAAACGGAATGACGCGCCGTCAAGCTGATCTTTCAATTTATCATTCAACTTCGCAATGAACTGCTTGCAATCATCCCAGCTGACCGTTTCCACCGGCAGATCCGAACCTTTATTTTTTGCCGGATTATTCCCCATTACAGCTTCCCACTGCTGCTGGGTCACTTCATATTTACCCATGTAAAAGCCGCGGCTTATCTGTACCGGGAATTTTGCTTCTCCCATAAAAAACTTTCCGGACGGAATGTATATCAGTTCACATTTTGCGCCATTGCCCAGTTTAACCGTTTTCTCCACCGGCAAGTTCATGCTTGTTGACTCTTTTCGCTGACGAGCAACAGCATCCGCGATATCTGATGCCGTTGCATTGCGGATTGACTGAATCTGCGCCGCCGGTTTATCATCCTGGGCATTAGTCGAAACAACAAACATTACCGCAATCAAAGCTGTTATTTTTTTAAGCATATCAACATCCTACAGTTTTATTTGGTTCAGTACTGCATATTTGTTAAGTTACTCATCAGTCCTTCATTTGCCTATTACAGTGAAACGCGACTGATCATCAACTAAATTCCGGATACTTACTTGTGACATTTCTCAACAATCTGCTTTAGGAGTTGTTCAAAAACGAAGTTTACAAGTTTCGTAAAATATCCCGAGGTGATTTTGGGAATTGCCGGTAAGGCGCATACCTGAAGGTATGTAACGAACCGGCAAACACAAAGGCATTCGGGAGAAGCGCGAAGATGTAAAGGTTATTTCTTTACGGCTCCTAACTGCAGAACGCAGTTATTCATACTATAAATATCCCGGCGCTCTACTTTACAGGAACATTAAATTTTTACAATTTAAGAATATAATAATTCACGGCAGACTGTATAACGTGTTTGGGAATACAGGGAAGTGTGAGAAGAATGGGGATATATTCTCCAGCTACCCGTCCTCAGCTTTCCGGGTTCAACTTTTTTTGGTTTCAACCTTCAGCTCCCGCAGTCGCGGGCTCCCCCACTTTTTACATCACTATTCCGGCTTTAGAGACACTTTCAGCACAGCGGTTATTCGCCCGGACAACCATTCTGGACATCTTGGACAGTACTATCCGGCACTGACGGCACTACACCAAGACGTATTTTGGACACTATATGCAAGTTCTAATCCCGCAGTCGCGGGACCAATCAGAAGATTGGAGAATTGCGGGAGTGCTAAAGTTATTAATACAGTAAAATCCCAGACCTTCAATGCATTTTG
>CAIPAT010000380.1 GCA_903863035.1 uncultured Lentisphaeria bacterium | reverse complement strand
GCGAATGCTAAACGAAGAAGAACAGGGGGAAAGCCGTGTGAGGGAAAACCGCACGCACGGTTTGGTCGATGAGGCAGAGCCGATAAGTCGCAACTCGTTGATGCTTAGAGGTTTTACTTTAATCGAACTCCTGGTAGTGATAGCTATCATAGCTATTCTTGCCAGTATGCTGCTGCCGGCTCTGAATAAAGCACGGGGGAAAGCCCAGGCGATCAAGTGCGCATCCAATCTTAAGCAGCTCGGTTCGGCAATACTGTCGTATACGATGGAAAACCGGGATTCTTTCCCTTATCATGATGTAGGAACTAATGAGTGGTATTACAGATGCAGGACAGCGCTGTTTCCAAGTGCAAAGCGGGCTCAGCTAACCGGCACGAACGCGGCAGGCGGCGCTCTGGTGAAAACCACTACAGTTTTATATTGTCCGGCAAACGTTAATGTCAATTGGGCAAGCAATTATTACGGCAGCAACTATGGCTTCAACTCCACCTTGCTGGGATACACCACCTGGGGCGGCACTCCGGCGGCTCCGGTAACATGCAAACGGATAAATATTTTAAAGAAACCAACTCAGGATATGCTGTTAATGGATGTTAACAAGACATCACCGTATACGTACAATGTAAACTCCCGCAACCCCTTGATGGGCGGCACCAATTACATCGGTTCGGCTATTCACAGCCTGCAGGATAATTATCTGTTTGCGGATGGGCATGTCAATGCAGTAAAAATTCCGTTTACCGGACAGTACCCGATCAATGTTATCGTGCATGATGGCAAGTGGAGTAATGGTGCGGCAGAGCAAGTATGGCAGTAAACGCATGATTCCAGTTACTGAATCTGATTACCTTTTCCATAATAAGGATTTCTGATGAATAAAGTTCTTACAATAGTAATGGCAGTACTGCTTGCGCACGGATACTGTTTTGCTGAAAATCTGCTTCCTGACAATCCCGGCAGTTTCGAGGCAGATGAAAATCTGGCGAAGATGGTTTTCATGTGGAAGCCGGCAGGTGTGGATTTGAATGAATTGTGCCGGATTACAAAAAAAGAAAGTTATTGCGGACGTTCCGCGCTGGAAGTGCATACGAAGAGTCCTGAGTACTACGGTGTTTTCGCGCAGGCGAAAGGCAATGTGTTCAAAGCGGGGGAGACTTATACGGCGTCGGCTTACGTAAAAGCTCCGGAACCGGCGAATGTTTTTATTTATTTGATTACTTATGACGATTTATGGAAAACCAGTAAAGGCGACAAGTTTTATTATACAAAAATCGGCCCGGAGTGGAAACAAATTAAAGTAACTTTTAAATTGCCGAAAGACGCGAAAATCCTGGGAACGATTGTCCGTGTCGGCGGCGACGAAACCTCGCCGAAAACGTTGTATGTGGATGAATTGAAAATTGAACCGGGAGCGGATGCCACGGCCGTTGAGCCGGGAAGAACCGAGTCGGAAGAGCAGTTGCATGTGAAAGGTGCGATTCCGTCTGTGCAGACTCCGGCGCTTGACGGCAGGTTGGGCGATCCCGCCTGGAAAAATGCGCTGACCATAGACAATTTCTATTTAACTGACGGCGGCGGAAAAGCCGCACCGCAGCGCACTGAAGTAAAAATGATGTATGATGACAAAAACATCTACTTCGGTTTCAAATGCGAAGAAAAGAATGTAAATGCAATGAAGTGCGGTTCCACCACGGAAAGAGTCGACTGGAATGATGACCGGGTGGAAATCCATGCCAATCCGCTGGGTTATGCCGGACAGTCAGCCTGGTTTTCCGTTAATGCGGATGGTATTTATACGACAAAGATGCCGCTGGATGACCTTAATCTGAAGCCGCAGATAAAGACTGCCAGAGGCAATGGATGCTGGACGGCGGAGATCGCCATTCCTGCGGCGGCTTACGGTAAAGTTGGATTGTCAGGTCAGATATGGTATTTCAGTATTGGGCGTTTTCACCGCACTTCTTTCAAAGGGGCAAGCTGTCTTGCGCCGATTAAAGGCGGATTCAATACGTTGTCGGAGGCGTTTCAGCCGTTTGTCTTTTATGATGACAACAACCGCAGTTTGCCTCCGGTCATGGCCTTGACTCAAGGTGACATGGCCGCCTATTCCAATAACACCGGCGGCAATGCGCTTGTATTTCAATTGAATGACAAAAATCTGTTAGCGCACGATTTGGAGTTTGCAGTGACTTCGGCAGTCAACGGCAAAACTGTTACTATGCATGAGCTGACGGCCAAACCACCATTCAAAAATAACCGTGCGGTATTTTATTACAATACTGCCGAGAAAGAAAATGAAATACTGAATTTCACGTTGAAATCGGAAGGAAAAACCATTTTCACCTCCGGCAATGATCTGAACATATTATGCCCTCCCTGCCGGGTGTTTAAGACTGTTGATCCGCTGTTTCAGGAATTGCTGAAGCCAGGCCATGTGGACAAGCGCACATTCATCACATGGCAGCATCCGGTAAGCGAGGAGAACTGTTTGCTGGCGCTGAAATATGCCAAACCGTATTCTCAGGAACAAAGACTGCGCGAAATAAAAGATGCAGGCATCAGTATTATCTCCAAAGATGCAGCCGACCTGTATAAATCATTGCCATCGGTATTGCCGGGAAATTATTACTGGGACCGGGAAAAGTTAAATATGGCTGCCCTGGCGAAGAAAGTTGAAGCTGGTCAAGTTTTGCCGTTTACGGTTTACGCATATTACAACATTTCCGGAATTACCCCGGCTGGCGAAAAGGGCGTCACCTTGAATAAAGACGGTTATTTCGGCTGGCTGCCCGACCCGGTTAACCGGCAGGCGCATAAAGACGGGGTCAATGCCTTAATGGACAAATACGGACCAGGTATCGGTATAATGTGGGCAGGCGACGAACAATTCTGGCTTAACCATGATCAAGGATTAAAGATGAATTCGCCGCATAACCAGGCGAATCCGACCGGCTTCCTGAAGAAAGCGGATCAGGAAGTCAAGGAAAAATACGGCTTCGGTAAATTCGGCATTCCGTGGGGAATGGATTCAAAAGCTCCGGATTACCCATATTGCAAACGGGCGTATATTTCCTGGCTGCATGACAAGTTGCTGGCGGTGAACAAAGAGACTCGCGCTATCGTCAAAGCCGGATATCCTGATATGCCTGTGATGTCGGACGATGCTTACGGGGTTCCCTCTGTTGTCGGGGTTCAGTACTGGAATCAATATGCTGATATCGGAACATTCCAGCTCGGAGAAGGCGGCGGCTCTGCAGAGCTAATGATTGAACAATATGCGTTTACCACCAAGATGGTTAAAGACCTTTCCGGGCTCAAAAAACTTATTGTGGTTCCACATGAACCTTTGGACGGTTATCCATCCGGAGCGACTACAATGGAAGAGTCCAGCGAGCTTTACAGTCAGGCGCTGCGCGGTGGCGCTGACGGTTTTCATTACTGGCCGGCATCATTTGGCGGACAGGATAAACCGCCGGTATATGCCGCCGCCGTCAGCGAAGGCTATCCGTTGTCCTGGCAGTACATGCTGGAAGTCACTAAACTGCTTAACGCTATGCCGCCGCTGAAATTCCCGGAAAGCACCGATACCGCGATTTTTGTTTCCGACGAAGCACTGAAATGTGACAGTAGCTGTTATGATCGTTTTTCAGTGGCATTTGCGCTGCTGGGCACCTCGGCGCACGCCTGGTTCAAATTTATCAGCGACACCATGCAGGAACAAGGCCGCGCGAAATTGAGCGATTATAAGATAATCTATGTGCCGTATATTCAATATGTGAAAGAGGATACGATAAAGAAGCTGATGGAATATGTTGAGAATGGCGGTACGCTGATTTGCGGAGATCCGAAAGCTTTTGAAAACGATATTTCCTCCGCGCCGTTAATACAGTACCGGGAAAAACTTTTTGGTGTCAAAACCATCGTTCCGGATAATTCTCCCGCCAGCACAAGCTGCCGTATCGGCAGCCGCAAACTGCAGGTTGGCGGCGACCGTTTCCACCTGCAACTTGACGGCAAAGCCAAAATAATTGGCACTTATGCCGACGGGACTCCGGCAGCAGTTGAAAACCGGCTTGGCAAAGGCAAGGCTCTTTACTTCGGGTTTGTGCCGTTCGGCCGCGTTGCTGTCGGCAGCAGCGACTGGAAAGACTTCATTAAAGAACTGCATGTAGCGCAGGGCGGTACTGTCGGTTATGATATTTGGCGGTTTAAATTGCCGGAGCCTAAAGTTAAACCGGCCGCATCTCCGACCGGCAAATGCCTGACCGGCAATTATGCCTACTGGAACCGGCATCGTCTGATGGACGGCGTTATTTTCAATTTGAAGCTCGACGGCGTCTGCGAGATTAGCCGTGGCGACAAGGTTCAGTCTGCTGACTTTAAAGAATCCAGGTTGACCGACCGCCGCAGTATCTTCACTCGCGTCAAGGAATATGGCAGCGGAGCATTCGACAAGTTTGTCGAAACCTTTGATCAGGCTGGAACCGACTCGATCATCATCGATTTGAAAGATAAATTTCCGCTTGACCGCCTGATCTTGTATTACGCCGGAAATCTGCCGGGAATGACAGTTTCAGTCAGCGATGATAAACAAGCATGGACGGTTGCCGGACAAATTCCGTCCTCAAAGACCGCGCCGCTTGAAGTTAGTGAAGTAAAATTTAATTTTATTGATGTGAACAGCCGATATGTCAAACTTGATTTTACAATCCGCCAATCGGAGAAATTGATTCTTGCGGAGCTGGAATTGTGGCAGAAATAATTTAGTAATATTAAAAAATAGGAACTGTTTTATGAGTAATATTTTGGATATTATGCGGCGGCATCCTGCCAACCCGATTATTTCGCCGGCGGATTATCCCGGAGTGCGGGAGGTGTTCAATCCTAGCCCGGTCGAGTACAACGGCAAGACTATTTTACTGCTCTCAATGATTTTCAAACAGAATACCTGCGGCGGCGAGACCAGAGTGGCGGAAAGCGATGACGGTATCAATTTCACCATTGCCGATGAACCGTTCATTAAGCTGCAGGGGATGCCGTTTCCTTTCAACTATTACTACAAACACATCATTGACAACCGGGTTACCAAAATTGACGATACTTATTATATCCTGACCCCGGTCGGCAACGACGTGTTCAGCGCTCCCGCCACCGTACTGGGCAGTACCAGGGATTTTAAAACCTATGAAGTGATGGACATTATCACGCTGCCGGTCAATCGCGGGGCATCGCTGTTCCCGGAAAAAATCGGCGGTAAATATTGCAAACTGGACCGCCCCGGCGGCGGAAGTAATGCGACATTTCCGCTCGGAGGCGATATCTGGTTCAGTTCGTCGCCGGATTTGCTGCACTGGGGACAATGCCGCCCTGTTATCCAGGCCTCATTCAGTTGGGGTAGCCAGAAGATCGGGCCGACCCCGCCGATTAAAACCCGGCATGGCTGGCTGGTGATTATTCACGGAGTAGTTCCGGCCGGCGGCGATGTCGGCACCTACCATATCGGTGCGATGCTGCTGGACCTGGAAGAGCCGTGGAAAGTGCTTGGCGTAACTCAAAAACCATTGCTTTCGCCGGAAATGCCTTACGAAAAGCACGGCCATGTTTCCGAAGTGGTATTCCCCTGCGGCGCCATTGCTGATTTCAAAACCGATACTTTGAAATTATACTACGGCGGCGCGGATACCAACATCTGCCTGGCCACCGGTTCCATTCTGGCAATTATCGATGCCTGCCTCGGACGCGTTCCGGAAGATAAATTGACTCCAGGAAAGCCACGACTTGAGTTCGCTTAATTAAGGAGCCGTAAAGAAATAACCTTTACATCTTCGCGCTTCTCCCGAATGCCTTTGTGTTTGCCGGTTCGTTACATACCTTCAGGTATGCGCCTTACCGGCAATTCCCAAAATCTCTTCGGGATATTTCGCGAGACTTG
>CAIPAT010000379.1 GCA_903863035.1 uncultured Lentisphaeria bacterium | reverse complement strand
TGGCAACTGCCGTCAGTGGCGTTTTTAAACCCGACCGGCATGGACAGTCCGCTGGCCATTTGCCGGTGAGGCTGCGACTCGGTGGTCCTGGCGCCGATGGCCGCCCAGGACACCGCGTCCGCCAGATATTGCGGCAGAAACGGATCCAGCATTTCTGACGCGGCCGGCAACCCCATATCCACAATCTTCAACACCAGTTTTCTGGCTTGCAGAATGCCTTTTTCGATATTATAAGTGCCGTTGAGATCCGGGTCGTAAATTAAGCCTTTCCAGCCGACTGTAGTACGCGGCTTTTCAAAGTAAACCCGCATGAGCAGCAGAATGCGGTCATCCACCTGCTCGCTGAGCTTTTTCAGTCGTTCAGCATATTCAACGGCGGAATCCAGATCGTGAATCGAGCACGGCCCGACAATCATCATGTGTTTGCTGGATTTATGGTCCAGAATATCGCAGATGGTTTTACGCGACTCGATTACTTTCGCCACGGCCTCCGGCGAAATCGGCAGCTTGGCCTTTATCTCGCCGGGCGACGGCAGAGACGCGCTGTTGATAATGTTTGTATTATAACTTTTCAGCATTTTAAAATTCCATAAATAAAGGGCGTTTTATATCTTGCTAAAGTTATCTGAAAATACTGCATTTTCAATATGCAAATCCGGCCATAACCGCGAAAAAACAAGGAATTCTGCCGTCAGGCGGCTTAAACCAGGATGAATTGGTTTCCCCTGGTGATTTATCCGCCAGGTGCCATCGTAACCGGGGTGCGGTTCCGGTCTCGCGAATGCGGAACGGCTCCTAAAACATATTATTTTTGTTGAAATCCACTTGCAAATAGACATTTTGTTCATTATTTTATAGTGTTCATAAAAATTGAACTTTAACATAAGTTGAACAAACTATGGAAGAAAAGAATCTCATTCAGGCAATACTGGAAAAAATACGAGTCAGCCTGGCTCTGGCAGGCAAATCTGCTAATGTGAAGTTTTTCAGCATAAATACCAAAAGCTGTGATGGCGCAGTGTCTATCGGGAATGTTAAAAAAAGTATCGAATTAAAAAAGACACTGACACAAACCCGGCTGTTGAGTGTTATCCGGCAATGTAAAGACCAGGGGCGCATGCTCTTTACCGAGTACCTTGCGGAAGCGGCCGCAAAGGAACTGGCAAAATGCGGGATCGAGTTTGCGGACTCAGCCGGAAATCTTTTCCTCAAATTACCTGAACATACATTTTTCATAATGAACTGCAAAAAAGCTGACAACATAGACAGGGAACGCAATTTAGGCCGGGTATTTGCTCCTGCTGGATTAAAATTGATTTTTATTCTGCTCACCGCGCCTGAAATGCTAAAAACAAACTATCGCATCCTTCAGAAAAAAAGCGGCGTCAGCCTGGGTTCCATCGGCTACATTATGGCGGACTTAAAGGAACATGGCTTATTGCTGGAACTTGATGGGAAATTGCGTTTTGCCGACAAAGAAAAATTGATGGAACGCTGGTGTCTTGCCTACCGTGAAAAACTCAGATGGAAACTTAATATTCAACGCTACAGCGCTAATTTGGACAACTTTAAGGATATTCAACTTTTAGCCGGTCTGCCGGCCGCCTGGGGCGGCGAAGCCGCCGCATATTTCCTCAATGGTCATATCCATCCTGAAATCTGGAGCATTTACCGCTGGGGCAACATTAACAAGCTGATCGCCCGGGCTAAATTCCGCCCTGATCCAAATGGTAAAATTGAAATACTGGATGCATTCTGGCCTGAGGAAGGCAATACGCTGACAACCGTTCATCCTTTGCTGATTTATGCCGACCTGATTGCCGGCGGCGACTCCAGAAATCTTGAAATTGCCATGAAAATACATCAGCAATATCTCATTGAACGGTAAAAAAACATGGAATACAGCATACAGACCAGAGTAATCGAAATAGTGAGCGAGGCCGCAAAACTGCAGAATATCGATTTTCTGCTGATTGGCGCTTATGCCAGAAATCTGTTTCTCATGAACAACCCGGCCGTTCCAATACCACGCTGGACTTACGATGTCGATGTGGCCTGTCAGGTGCGGAACTGGGAAGAATACCATGCGCTGGTTCAAGTCCTGATTGAAAAATACGGGTTCAGGCGCGATTCTTCCAACAAACACCGTCTACTTTTTGAAAAAGAGGATATGCCGCTTGATATAATCCCGTTTGGCGGAGTGGAAAACAGCAATGGGGAAATATTCTGGCCTCCAAATTTTGATACATGCCTGAATGTCCGGGGGTTTAAGGCCGCCTTGCATTCCGCCGATGAAATGTCGATAGGCCGGACAATGGTAAAAATCATTAAACCGCCACTGTTTGCGCTATTAAAACTGATTTCTTATTTGGATGATAATTCCCGCACAAAAGATCTCAAAGACTTTTGTTTTGTCGCAAACAACTACTTTGACATTACCGATGCTGACGCAAGAGTATACGCGAATGCCGGCCCGGATGCGGATATTCTTGAAAAAGAGGATTTTGATTACATCGTTGCCGGAGCTGAACTTATTGGCCGTGACTGTGTCAGTATTGACAAGCAGCTTTCATCCGAAACCGCGGCGCTTATCCTCGCATACAATGAAAGCGACAAACTAACCATTGCGCTGAGTCAGGCATGCGCTTTATCTCCGGCAAACTCGAAAAAAATAATTTCCGGACTGCTGGATGAAATTATCCGCAATTCTTGATTTTGAACTTTAATATGGTTAGATTTTAACATAGACGAGCAAGATTACGGGTTGGATTTTTTCGTTCCTACTCACATGCAATATGAATATCGCATGAAAGAGAAGCGGCTAAGAAAACAAGGAATTCTGCCGTCAGGCGGTTCTATCCAGTCATTTGACGGTTTGCCGCTTACAGGACAACAGCCACTGGTACAACTCCGGATTATTATAGGTCCCGGTCCAGGAATCGTGTCCGGCATCGGGGTAAACCGTGAATTTAACTTTGCCGCCGATTTTCTTCACCGCGTCCACCATCTCCTGAGACTTCTGCAATAGCACGGTTTTATCTTTTGCGCCATGGAATACCCATATCGGCAAATCTTTCATTTCGGGGCTGACCATACCAGGCTCGCCGCCGCCGCAAACCGGCGCAATTGCCGCAAAGCGTCCGGGATGGGCCGTCGACCAGAACCAGGTGCTAAAACCACCCATGCTCAAACCGGTAAGATAGACACGTTCAGGATCGACAGGATATTTCACCAGCAACTCATCGAGCAGTATGTCAAGCACATCCGTATCCCACCATTTATTCAATGCACATTGCGGCGCAACGATGATAAACGGCAGATTCAATTCTTTGATTTTGCTGAACGGGCCATTCTTCTTTACCAATTCCAGATTATCGCCGCGTTCACCGGCCCCATGCAGAAACACCAGCAGCGGATATTGCTTGTCCGCCTGAAAGCCTTCCGGCAATATCACCAGATAGCGCACCTTCGCTGAAATCGTGATCTGCTTCTCAAAAAGCTCTGCTTTCTCCTCTGCAAATACTGTGATTACGCCAATAAGCAGCAGCAGTCCTATAATATTCTTTGTTATGGTTTTCATGTGTATAATTTCCTTTTTTATTTAAACGCTTTTTTCAGCGGCAGAACAAGATCCACCACCCATTTTTTCAGCGGATGGTTTTCCGCGGCCGTCCCGTAGTAAAATTCATAACACGGGCGGCAGTCATGTTCAATATTGTTCTGCTTCCGCCAGTCCACCAGTTCCGTCCAGGCTCCGTGAAAATCATTATTGTAAATGCTGCACAGAGAGGTGGCACAAAGTCCTCCCGGCAGCGTCTGGATGGAAATACCGTACTCCAGCGGCGGATTCATTTCCGGAGTCAGGGTCAGGCAGGCATCCATCCGGCATTGCTCAGGCGGAGTGCTTTCCGGACAGTCCCAATACGCGCCGATTACCAGACTTTTATCGTTGAATAACTGATTTTTAGTCGCCCAGCTCACCAGTTTGCAAAATGCCTGTCCGACATCCGGACCGTAAGGCCCGACTCGCCTGATGCTCGCCACTCTCAAATCCGGCAGATTAACCTGATCAATTTTCATAATTACACCTCAGATTGTTTATATGTGAAAAATTAAACGATAGCATTTAATATTAGCTATAATTTCAGCATATGCAAATTAATTACTTATTAAAATTAGTACTTTTCTCCACCGGGATATTTTACACTGCTACTCTGTATTGAGATGGTAGCCGGCATGGAGTTTACGGTACTGCCCCGGAGTCATTTTAAAATATCGCCGGAAACGGCGGCGGAAATATGCAGCGTCATTAAAGCCGGATTCATGGATTATCTCATTGATATGTTTCTTAGTGGTCAACAGCAGCTTCTCCGCATGTTTGATCCGGACTTGATTCAGTTCTTCGGATATCGTCCTGCGGAAGCACTGCTTGAAAATCTGGCCCAGGTAATCCGGATTGCAGCCGAGTTCATCCGCTATCATGGAGGTGCTGATATCGGTGGCAAATGACAATTTGATATAATTGCGGGTCTCCGTTGCCAGCGCCAGCAGAACATTGACTCCTGGCTCTTTGACCAGGCCGCATTCAATTACAATCAGATTCATGATCAAATCCAGCTGGGTTTTGTTGGGCTTTGACAGTTCCTGTTCGTCTAGCAATAACCGGAACCAGTTGGTCAGTTTTTCCGGCCGAGCAATTCCATCGTACTGCTGCAGCTTATTGATGACTGCCAGGCCTTCGGAACCGCAGCGAAAATGCACCCAGAAGAAAGATAGATCAGGAGAGTAATCAATCGTTCCGCCATGCCGGCGTCCCGGGAAAAGCAGCAGCCGCTCATTCTGATTGACGATAAAATTTGTATTCTCCTCGAATATTCCAAGTTGGCCGCTGACGACAAAGATGATTTCAAAAGAATCAATCTTCCGGACAGGATGAATCCCCTGCCCCCTTGAAACAAACAACCCTCCATTGAGCTCATCAAACAGTGCCGTCATTTTTACAACCTATGAATTGTCTCTATTTTATATTAATTTGTCTCCTTGTTATTATAATTCAAACGAATTATAATCTTATCACAGGTTATTCACTCTAAATTAAAAGGGTACTCTTATGAGAAAATATAGAAATGCTGAAATTCAGGAAGTGACAGTTCAGGATAAATTTCTGTCGCCGCGGATGGCCGCCAACCGGCAGGTGACGGTACCGTATTCTTATAAACGCTGCCAGGAAACCGGCAGAATTGACGCATTCAAACTTGACTGGAAAGAAGGCATGCCGAACCGGCCGCATATGTACTGGGATTCGGATGTGGCGAAAGTACTGGAGGGCATGGCCTATGTTGCAGCCGGAAAATCCGATCCGGAACTGGAGAAAACCGCGGACGCATTGATCGACCTGATTGTTTCCGCGCAGCAGCCGGACGGATATTTAAATTGTTATTTCACTGTTGTTCAGCCGGAGCAGCGCTGGAAAAATCTCACGACTAATCATGAACTTTATTGCGCCGGACATCTCATCGAAGCCGCCGTTGCCTATTTCCAGTCCACCGGCAAGCGGAAACTGCTGGACGCGATGTGCCGCTATGCCGATTACATTGACAGCATTTTCGGGCCTGAGGAAAATAAACTCAAAGGATATTGCGGACATGAAGAAATAGAACTGGCACTGGTCCGGCTTTACCGGGTGACCGGCAATCAGCGCTATTTGAATCTGGCGAAGAATTTTGTTGACCAGCGCGGACAGGAGCCGAATTACTTTCTGGAGGATCAGGCCGACAGTCGTGAGTGGCTGATTAATTTGCAGGCCCATAAACCGGTACGCGAACAGGATAAAGCTGAGGGACATGCGGTGCGGGCGGTTTATCTTTACAGCGCCATGGCGGATATCGCTGCCGAAACCGGTGACGGAAGCCTGCTTGATGCGTGTAATAAAATATGGAATAATCTTACCTCAAAACGCATGTATGTCACCGGGGGGATCGGTTCGACAAAATCAGGAGAAAGCTTCACTGTCGATTATGATCTGCCGAATGATTCGGCCTACGCCGAAACCTGTGCCGATATCGGCCTGGTGATGTTCGCCTCCCGCATGTTCAACCTCACTGGCGATGGCAAATTCATGGATGTCCTGGAACGGGCGCTTTATAACGGACTGCTCGCCGGAATTTCGCTGGAAGGCGATAAGTTCTTTTATGCCAATCCGCTGGAGGTGACCGGACATTTCATTGAAGCCGGCCACGTCAAGGCGGTGCGGCAGCCATGGTTCGGCTGTTCCTGCTGCCCGACCAACCTCTGCCGTTTTCTGCCGGTAATGGGCAGTTACCTGTATTCCGTCGGCGCAGACGAACTTATGATCAATATTTACGCGGCCGGCAAAGCGGAATTCAACCTGGTAACCGGCAGGGTAAAAATGCGGGTCGAAAGCAACTACCCGTGGGACGGTGATATCAGCATCCGTTTTCAGGAAGCAGCATCCGGGAAATTTACCATGGGCCTGCGCGTCCCCGTCTGGTCTCCGGAGATCACGGTAAAAGTCAACGGACAGGGGTTAAATAACGCGATTGAAAACGGTTACGTCAAGATCAACCGCGAATGGCGGAAAGGCGATGAAATCGAGGTAAAACTGGCGATGCCGGTAACCGCGCTCCACTGCCATCCGGAAGTCAGTTGCAATTCCGGCAGAATCGCCTTGCAGCGCGGTCCGCTGGTATATTGCCTGGAAAGCATTGACAATAAAGCTCCGCTTGGCAGTATAATCATTCCCGAGCAGCAGGATTTTAAGCTTAAAGCTATCGACTCTCTTACCCCCGGAACTATTGCGATCACCGGCAGGGCGTTTACAGAAAATCCGGAAGCGTCCGCCGATCTCTATTTCAGCGGCGTTCCGGCAAAAGCGGAAACGACCTTTACCGCTATTCCATATTGTCTATGGCAGAATCGCGGCCCATCCGAAATGGCGGTATGGATCAGAACGGTTTAACAGCGAAATAGTACATAATACATAAAGCCTGGCGGAACAGATCCCCGGCGAGTTTAAAGATGGCAATCTCGCCTTGACTATCGATACCAGTAAACTAAAGTATGTACATACTCTGCACGGTTGAAAATTTAAGCATAGACGAGCAGGATTGTGGATTGGATTTTTTCGATCCGGCTTACAGGCGATACCCGCATCGCCGGAAGAAGGAACGGAAAAAGACAGCCGCAAGTTGCTATGTTAAATTTTAAGCCGTGCAGAGTATACCCCGTTTTTTGAAATAGTATTTCCATGAAAGAAAGGTTTTTAAAAAATGTACGACACTTCTGTTCCCTCCGCTCAGCAAATCAATCTGGAAACGTATCGCGACAAAGTCCTCGGCTGCTGGACTGGTAAAAACATCGGGGGCACCATCGGAGCGCCGTTCGAAGGGCAGCGTGAAGTCAACCATGCCACATTTTACACCCAGGAACTGGGCGGCAAGCCCGCTCCCAATGACGACCTGGATTTGCAATTGATCTGGCTGCTCGCCGCCGAAGAGAACGGCATCTATCACTTGAACGAGCGGATACTGGGCGAATACTGGCTCACTAACATCACCGGGCCGTGGAACGAATACGGCGTCTGCAAGGCAAATATCCGCAACGGATTGGTTCCGCCGCTCTCCGGCTCATGCAACAACGATATTTGGAAATACAGC
>CAIPAT010000378.1 GCA_903863035.1 uncultured Lentisphaeria bacterium | reverse complement strand
ATTAAGAAGTATATAGCAGGGCAGGGAAATACGCAAGAAGAATACAAAAAACTATATGATGGTCAATTGCGCTTTGACTTCTGAATACGCTGTTTTTGTCTTCGATACCTCGGGGCTCTGCCCCGGGGTTGTTCATTATTTAATTAATCATTTGACTTTAGCGCTTATCAGCCGTATGATACCGTAATATTATAAAAGGACAGCAGATAAAAATGTTCAGACTTGCGACATTCAAAGTTGACTGTACGCCACCGGCAGGAACCGTGGTCGGATTGAATTTAAAAGACGGAGCGGAATTTATCCGCGACCCGCTTTATCTGCACGGGTATATCTTCTCAGACAACGGCGGCAGATACCTGATCGCCAGCATGGATTATTGCACACTGCTGCATTCGGCTTATGAACTATTGCAGACCGCGCTGGCGGAAGGCGCCGGAACGACTCCTGAACGTACAGTCATCCACTGCATCCATCAGCATGACGCGCCGCTGATCGATTTTGAAGCCGCAAAATATATTCATCCGCAGGCTCATCTGCGTTTCTCCTGGTACAGCGGGATTATTGACAAATGCCGCCAGGCCGCGACGACCGCTTTAAATGATTTTGTCGAGATTGCGGAAACCGGTTTCAGCGAATACCGGCTGCATGGCTATGCGTCCAACCGCCGGATGCCGGACAAAGACGGCAAAATTCAAGTCAGGTTCAGCCGCTGTGCCGAACAATCATTGAAAGATCTTCCAGCCGGAACCATTGATCCGATGCTGCGGACCTGCGCTTTCAAAGATATCTGCGGCGGAATAGTGGCAACGATGAGCTTCTACGCCACTCATCCGCAAGTGGCCAATACCGGCAACAAATTCAGCGCCGACGCGCCGGGTGAAGCCGTCAGGCTGCTGGAAGAGAAAATTCCCGACGCAACCCATGCGTTCTTCACCGGCGCCGGCGGGAATATCACTGCCGGGAAATATACTTCCGCCGATGACCTGGAAGGCAATATTTTAAAATTCGGAAAAAAACTGGCTGACGGCATCTTATTAAATATTAAAGGCATGCAATGGGAACCCGCCGCTGATATCGCATGGCGGCAAGCCTCGTTCCCATTCCCTGCCGTCACGGTGGACAGAAATAAACTTCTTGCAATGCTGCAGGAAGATCATGGACATGCCGCCTCCGCGGCAGCTCTGCTTGGAGCCGATGATTTCAATCCGTCGCCGGAATATGTAATCAACATGCTGCACACCGGCAATATCAGGCTTCTTTTTCTGCCGGGCGAACCGTTTGTGGAATACCAGCTTTACATCCAGTCGCTGATTCCCGATGAATTTGTCGCCGTCGCCGCCAATTGCCGCGACGACTTTCTCTATCTGCCGCTGGCTTCCAGTTTTAATGAAACCGGCGGCTACGAAACCGAGTATTTCTGCCGTGCCACCCCGGAGTTTGAACCCGGGTTTAAAAGCGCCGTCACCGCACTGCTTGACCGCCAGCCGGGCATATAAATTTCTGACAATCAATCGCTGATTTGACAATGTTGTCTTTGATAAGATATTCTTCCCCCGGCGAAAATGGCAGTTTAACCACCAATGCGTTATCGGCGGTTTTCAACTTCATCGTACCGCCTTTCAGGCTCTTAATACTCAGCGATATCATCTTGCCATTTTTACGTTCGGCGCTGATCAGGAAAGCTCCGGGCAGCCGGATATTCTTGAATGAAATATCCAGCCATGCATCGGGAACCGCCGGAAATACATGCACGACTCCCTGTCGCTCATGCACCAGCATTTCAAGAATGGCGGTCGCCCCGGCCATTGTGCCGTCAAGCTGCATAATCTCGCTGGTCTCTTTCGGTTTGAGCATGTCATTCCGACGGTGCGCGGTCAGTCCGCGGAATTTCGGCAGATAAACCGTTGCCATACCTTCATTGACGAATATTTCTTTCCAGATGTTCAGCAGCAAAGCAGGAGCGTCCTTGAATCCCAGCCGGGCCTGGATAATAGCGGCCCATGGATAGCACCATTCGCTCCACTGCCCCATGCCTCTCACTATCCAGTGGTCGATGGAATTATCAATGATGTGCTGCTGTTCCGGAGAGATATTTTTCAGCGTGTCGAAGGGATAGATGCAGGCCAGATGCGAATGATGACGATGACAGACGTCCAAATCCTGGTCTTCCCAGATCGCGATATGTTCGCTGCCGGAGTCGCCGGTAAGCGTATATTCGGGAACGCGTTGTTTAATCTCCCGCCAGACCGGTCTCGGCGCAATGCCCAGGATTTCACTGGCTTCCAGCAGCATGTCCGCCAGCATATGGATGCAGGCCAGTTGATTGGATGGATCGCGCCCGGTATTCTGATTGACCATGCGGCCATTCTTTTTTACCGGGAAAATACAGCCGTATTCGGCGGAAATGCTCAACGGGATGGAGAGCCGTCCATTATATTCCTCCAGCGTTTCTTCAAAGACCCGCATGACGCCGTAAATGAACGGATACGCGCGCTTTTTGAGAAACACTTTATCCAGCGTATATTTGTAATAAAGCCAGTAAAGCCGGGCAGTCCAGCCGCCGCAGGCAAAATCGAGAACGCCGCCGGTATGAACGCCGCCGCACTGATAACCGCGGTCGTCCACGGCATGGGTCATCAGCAAGCCGTCGTCAATGCCGAACAGATTGCGGGCATTTTCGCGCATCACCTGCTGAAATGACTCAGACTCCAGCATGTCAAACAGCGGCAGCAGATGCTCAAATTTACCAGTGGCAAACGCCAGCGTATAAATTTGCTGGATGTTGACATTAAAATGATAATCGCAGCTCCACGGTGCGCTCTGGTATTCTTCCAGCCACGGCCCCTGCAACGAGCAGGCTATGCCGCCGGGATGGGTAGCGCAGGCGAATTTGTACATGGCGAACTTGTAGAACCGGTCAAGAAAAGCGTCAGGAACCTGGATTTCCGGCGCAGTTTCCCAATAGGCTCTCCACCAGTCCGAACAGGCTTTAAGCGTCGTTTCAAAATCATCCGGGACTTTATTCAATACCGCCACATAGCCCAGTTCCAGTGAAACCGCCAGACCGTAATCAGTGTTGCGGCAGAGCGCCGTCACGCCCGGATCGTCCGGACAGGCCTGGAACCATCCGTCTCCAGTTTCGCCGTCGAATATCCGCGGCGGAACGAATCCTGCCATCTGCATGAGATGACCGACCCACTCCCAGGCGGGACGGCATTTGATACCGGCAATAATGCGGTCATCATCCTCGATCAGCAACTGGTTGCCGGACAGGCTATGGATCATCCGCAGAATACCACCGTTTTTCGTCAATATCTCCAGGCATCCGGAGGTGTATTGAAGTTCGGCCTTCGCCAGCTCGTGTCCGGGCTTCAACTCCAGCTCAAACCGTCCGACCGGCAGCCGGGTGGAACTCCAGCCGGTATGGTATTTGGCCCACATCTGATGGCGGAATTCCTGGATTTCATTTCGGACGAAGCGATCCTGCACCGGTGCGACATCGTATGGATCATATAATGCCACCAGTTCCCGGTAGGTCTGCCCCGGCATGACACATTCGCCGTAACGGTGGTCCCACAGGTCGCCGCGGTTCAGCGTGATGCACAGGCGGCTTCCGCCGCCCCACACCAGCGCGCCCATGTTACCGTTGCCCAGAGGCACTCCGCAATGCGTCCGGTCCAACGGAAATTTAAAAACCATGCTGTCTTCCATTTTTTGCTTTCCAAAAGTTATTTAATGTGTTCTGCCGCCGTCTGATTAGCCTCGCCGCCCTTTATCCAGAACGAAACTGTAACCGGTTTTCCACCTTCTACAGTAAGATTCCTGTTCAGGCGGTCATCGCTTGTACACTTGACGAAGCTGTTGCCGCCGTGCGCCTGTCCGGACTTCACATCATAAACCGGCTTGCCAAGCGGCAGCCACAGCGCAGGAAGTCCGCTGGAGCCCGCCGTCTCGAAGTTGCCATTTTCTATTGCGGCTCCGTTAATTTCCACATCGTCATAGCATACGTATTGATTCTTCATACTGCTCATAAAAATAAGCATCACAACACCGGAGCTTTTCGGGGTGAAGGTGAAATGACACTTCGTCCACTCCGGCGTCACCGGCCGGGAGACAACTACAAGTCTCTGGTCAGAGTTTTCTTTCATCCATGAAGCAGGTCCGCCGGATACGCCATCACTGCCGTTGCCAAAATTCATAGAAACCTTGGAGTTAACTCCAAAGACATGGACGGCGGCGCCGGCGGATATCGCCCTGACTTCGCTCCTGGCAGGCTGTTTAGCAGGCAAAGGGAGTGGAACTTCCAGGCAAAAAACTTTCACGGGGCTTTCCGGCTTCTTCAAATCATTCACTATCAGCCCGGCCATCTTACAGGCGCCTTCAGGCGAGAAGTGAGTGCGGTCCGACGGACGGTATAAAAATTCGGACTTGCTTTCTCCTAATTCGCTCAAGAGATTACCACTGGATTCATAGAGATCAACACAGAATACACCCTTCTCGGCGGCTACCTCTTTCATTGCGTCGGCATAGGGTTTTAGTTCTGCGGTGAGCACTCCGGACTTGTCGAAAGTGCGGCGGTGCATCGGAGTAATGAAAACCGGCGTGATGGAGGCGGCTTTCGCGTCATCAGCGTATTTTCTAAGAAAATCCTTGTAATTTCCGTCTGCAACAGTGGACTCCGGCTTGTCTTTCCCGTGAGAATCGTTATGACCAAACTGTATAAGGACGAACTGAGGCTTGCCGGCCAGAAGTTTTTCCCAGCGGCCTTCTTCAATGAATGTTTTTGAGCTGCGTCCGCCGACTGCCAGATTTTCGACTTCGCAATTGTCGTTCAGAAATAGCCGGATTACCTGCCCCCAGCCGGCAATATTGTCGCCAGGTTTATAGTTTGCGACTGTCGAATCCCCCGCCAGCGCGATTTTGATTTTTTCCCCGCCATTAGCGAAAGTTCCCAGTGCAAGAACCGTTGCCGCCAGAGCCGGGACCATAATTGATTTAATTGCTGTCATTCCTTGATTCTTTCATATTAAAATTGGTGTTTTAATTGTCTGTTGTTCATGATTTTTCATTCTTTATAGAGCGCGATATCGCTGATGGGTTCCGTTCTTTTTATATTTTTTTCAATTCGAAAACATGCGCTACCGGTTTGCTGGACGCATAAATATTCTTCTCCAGTTCCTCTATCTTCAACAGGTTGTCGTTTTGCTCATCCTTCAGTTTCTGATACTGCGAAAAAAGGAGTTTGTAGTAATTTAACGAGGAGGCGTTCTTATTTTTTTCAAGGAAGTCGTCCATGCCTTTTTTTAGCGCCGCCGGATTGCTGTCATCTATCTTGTTGTATTTCAGGGTGAGAGTTGTTTTGTAAAGATTTCTGAGCAGTTCCTGAATATTACAGAGCTGGCGGTTCAACGTTCTGACTTGCTGCGCCTGCCGCTGCTGGGGGGTGTTCAGATTGGCAATATTGACCCCTTTTGCCAGTTCGCCGGCCGGCCATTCGCCGATATTCTGTCCGTCAATCAGCACCGCATATTTTCCCTGCGGGAGTGATGAAACTAGAATTATTTCCTGATTGAACAGTGTTGTGAACGGAATGTATTTCTCCGCCTGGTCAAGCTCCGGAAAATTCGGCATTGGAAGCGCTTCCTCCTGACAGGTAAAGGTCATGCTCCCTGCATTTCCGGTTAAACCGGAAACTTTGCAGTTACCGGTTGACACAGACATCTTTGCCGCGTCAATTTTTACGCTGGCGACTTCCGCCGGCACATGCTGGTCTTTCAGAAAAAGCCCGGCCATGACCGCATGTCCGAATGCGCCCGGATGAATGCGGTCGGAGCCGATGATCGTCGCCTTTTTATCTGCCGTCTGCAGCGTGTTGTCGATATCTGTCATGGGCTGATTGAAGGATATCAATCCGGTGTTGTACTGCCCGGCAAGTCCGGTGACTATTTTAGCGCACTGCGCAAGAGCATCGGCGCATCCGAAGAAGTTACTGGCCGGAATCGCCGCGGTCTGTTCGTATGGAGTCGGAGTGATTAATGTAACCTTGACATTCTTTTCCCGCAGGATTTTTACCAGTTTCTCCATATTGCCGGTATATTTGTCAATAGCTTTTTTTCTGTCGCCAAGTATCTGTTCAGTCACTTCTGAATCCTTCTTTCCGTACAGGTTCCGGTTGACGTCATTCATGCCGAACATTACCGTGACGGCAGTCGGCTTGTGTACCAGTACGTCATTGTCGAGACGCTGCAATGCGCCTCCGGCAGTGTCGCCTGACAGTCCGCAGTTGAAAGTTGTCAGTGTACGGCCGGGAAAGCGGGTCAGATAATATTCCCTGACCAGGATGTGATAGCTGCCGCCGTGGGTGATGCTGTCTCCCACAAAGCATACTCTGTCATTGTCGGCAAACATTTCCGAACCGGAGACGGTAAAGACAAGTAATGAGAATAATATCTGGGCAGCAAAAACTATTTTAATGAACTGTAAACGTTCAGCGTAATAAAATTCTTTTACCAGCGAAATTATTCTAAAGCTTCCTGTTTTAATCCAGTTAATTTCCATTATAATCCTTCGCAGATTTTTCATTTTGTCAGACAGAAGCATGATTTATTTCATTCCTGACGCATCCTGTTTATAGAGCGCGATATCGCTGATCACCGCATTGCCCTGATCCTTGCGCAAAGTAAAGAATTCAATATAAATCGAAGCCTTCTCGTCGGCTTTAGCGATTTTGAATGGCACCTCATATTTAGTCCAGCGGTCGCTGACGGGCAAATCGCCGCCGCTGAACGCTTTCTGCTCTTTGGACAATGCGGCTTTCATCGTATCAATTTTATCACCTTTGGCGTAAAATACCAGCAGATAATCGCCGGCGGCAAGATTAACCGGCTTTCCAGAAACTGAACCGCGCCGCAATGTCGGCCCCCATGACGGTTCCTCCTGGATTTCAATCCTGATGCCGGGCACTTTGCCGAAAGCCTCTTTGACTTCATACGCAGTGGTTTTTTTGAGCGTATAATCCAGATGGCTTTTCCATTTGACACTGCCATTATCGAGCAGGTTTACATTCAAAGCCGGTATCTGAAACAGGGGATAATGCGCCCGGAATTTGTAAGATTCAAATTTAGGGTCAATCAATGCGGCTTTAGACTTAGATTCACTGCCGTCTTTTCTGGAAAGTTCGAAATTCATACCGATAATGCCGCGTGCATCTGCTGCCGGAGTCAGTTCATTCAGCGGCAGGGCAATCAGCAGGGAGTAGCCGTCCGCGGTTTTTTCCTGCTTCAATACCGCGCCGGATTCGATTCCTTTGCCGGAAGAGGCATTTATCACTTGAACCGTTTTGCCGGTCAGCGACGGAGTCGCGGCAAAAAGATATTGCATGATTTTCAAATCCGGAATATTCCGTCCGCCAAATTCATCCAGGCCGATCCGGTTAAACGGAGTCAGGTCTATAAACAGTTCCAGCGCGTCGCCATTCCAGAGATTGTTGTCCGGAGACGGCGTGACCGCAGCGTCTTTGGTTTCGGCTTTGATCCACAATTTGCCGGAACCGGTCCACAACGCCAGCTTTGTGCCGTCGGTCATCTGCAACTTCAGCGCAGCAGTTTCTCCGGCCGGAATCGTGAATTCGCCGCTATTGGCATATATTGCAATATTATCCGCAACCAATTTGCTTTCGCCTTCAAGTCCGGACTTGAAGGCAAATTTGGAAAGTTTACCATCAATCGACAGACGCTGATAATCTGAATCCTTAAAATAGAATTTGACCGGTGCGATCTGTTCCACAAAATCAGCCAGCACCACATTTTTGGAACCGGACAGATTTTCCGCCTCCAGAAAAGTCATATTGCCGAATGTTCTGCCGCGTATCGCAACCGGGCGGGCAGTTTTGAATTCCGCTTTGGTGAAAAGCGCGGTCAGGCTGTCTTTAGAACCGACGGCAAATACCGGGTCCAGGCCGAGTTCCACTTCCTGCCGCCCGGATAGTTCATTGCCGAAACAGTCGTACAATTTAATTCCAGCGACTGCCGGAATAATCATCTTCATTCCTCCTGCCCGCAGCGACCAGATCACGCCGGAACAATTATTGCCGTCCTTATCCGTGAAAATACCGCAGCGCAACAATTTGTTCGGCAGTTGCAGCGGAATAATTTCCGACTTGCCATCAAGGAAATAGGACAAACTATTGAGCCCGGCCAGAATATCGTTCGGCCCCAGCTCAAACTGGTTTTTGCCGATCATACCGCTGTGAATCGCAGTAATACCGCGCAGACCGTTTAACAATCCCAGCAGATAATGCCGCTGAACATCACCGGCGGAAAAGACCTCCTGCCGCCCGATATCCTGCTTGCGCTTGGAGTTGGCGATATAGTACAGTTCCTGTTCCCAAAGCGGAGTTCCCGGCGCAAGAGTTTTTCTCAAATTTTCAATCAGATTCGAATAGCGGAAAAGTACGCCGTTAATATTGTCCAGACTGGATCCGTAAGGATTAAATGACGCGCAGTCAAGATATTTCTCAAAGCCGAGATTATGCAGTTTCCCCATCCAATCCATGAGATTATTTCCGACATCGCTGGTGGCATCGCCGGCGATCAGCAGGTCCTGCGGATTCTTTTTCTTGATTATTTCCCAGGCAATTTTCTGCAACGTCAAATAATCCTGCGGCGTCAACACCCACTGCGGCTCCACCAGCAGCATCCACTTATTGACCCGGCTGCCGAAATATTCGACTGAACTGCTGACGTGCAAACGCCAAACCTCGTCTTTCAAAGTCCTCGGTTCTCGGTCGGTGGTTGAATTATCCAGCGACCGCCGGGTGTATTTGTCATCATAAAACCAGTTGGGCATGGGGCTGATCTGCGCGCCGCCATTCATCCGTCTGGTAGTGTAAATCCACCATGCCCCAAGGCTAGGAATCGACTCAATACCGTATTTACCCAGTAATTTCATCTCCTCATCAACAACGGAAAAATCCATCTTGTCAGGTTGTGGTTGTACCTTTTTAAGTTCAAATCCAATCATTCCATGACCAAATCCGCATAGTGCATAAAGATGAGTTTCCAAGTCAAACCCATGCTTGATATTTATTGTAAAATCATTAGAAGGAGTTAATTGATATGTACTTCCATGAGTACGAAAATGTCCTCCCAGGCGCTTGCGCAACGGAGAAATTGCCTTATCCAGCGGATGCAGCACCGCAAAATCACCGCCGTAACTGAATACCGGTTTGCGATCAAGCATCACTACAGTATTGAAACTGCCATACTGTCCGGGCTTATATTTGATCAAGCCGGTATAGAGCGAACGCCCGTCTCTGGATTTAAACGACGCGTCTCTGTTCAGCTTAACTTCCAGCGTTTCTGTATTCTTTAAAAAGTAGTCGCTGCGGATGTGGAGGCGGATTAAGGCTGCGGCGTCAGAGCCATGCAGCAGCGCCTGAATTTTCAGTTCAACCTCTTCTCCCGGATAAAATACCTTGAGCAGACGGTCACAGGAAATAGCGGCTTCGTCAATTACTGCCTCGCCGGCATCCTGATAGCGAATTTTCAAATCATCAATGCAGAGACCGTTCAGCCATTCAGCGGGATTTCTGCTGAATGACCGGAACATTATGGTGTAGGTGAAATTTGCTTTCACCGGGATCTTATATGAATATTTCCGCCATTCTTTTCCGGGATTGAAAGTCCTGCTTTCCAGCACCGGATAACGCTCCTTGACGCTGCCGTACTGGAGTGAAAGATTACTGCAGCGGAAATCCATGATGATTCCCGGCTGCTCATGCAGTCTGCCGTTTTCATCCGGAATACTCTTCGCCATAAACGAAACTTCCACTTCGCCGTCTTTCGGCAGATTAAATCCTGACGGGTACAGATTGTATTCAGGCAGGCCGTGATAACCTGGCATTTCCAGATATTGATTGCCAGATTCCTCACGGCGGATCACCGGGGCATAAATCCGCTCAGGTTTTTTATAGCCTGCATCCTTGTTAAAAAAACTGACGGCACAAAAACCTGGAACCGTCCTGCTGGATTCGCCAAGTTCCATACTGCCGTTGAAAATCAACCATTTTTCCTGTCTGGCGATTTCCGGAGTATCCAGCTGCATTACGTCAGCAGCATTAATACCGGAAATGACTGTCATCAAGACAATACCCCCCTGTACCCATCTTTTCATAAGTTATAACCTTTTGTATATGCGCGATTTATTGTCTATTGCAAACTGATGTACGCGGTAAAATATTTCTTCCACACAATTCTGGCAGACGCATCGTCATAAGCCATATATGTCTTGATGGGAACCAGAGCGGCATGACCGTCAGCAGAACTGGTCGGAGTCATACCGTTATGGAAATCGTTTATATACAGTACAGAGGTTGTCCACGGACCGGCCAGATTGCGATAATCGGTAATCGCAAAGACCATGCCGAATGTATCAACAGGCTTGCCCCCGCAAAGTACTTCTGCTGTCTGACTTGGGTTCTTGATTTTATTCCGCTTAGCACCTTCCAGTCCCCGGTAATATCCGGCCGCATCCAGCGTCCAGCTTGCCCCGCGCCCGTTCAGCATATAAGGATTCGCCCAGACTGCTTTAGCCGCACTGGAATAATTGATATTTTTAGGGCACTTGGTGTCGAAAACCGCAGTTGACAGTGAACCGGAAGGGTCTTTAGCTGCTTTCATATATTTATTGCTAATCAGCAGGGTTGTCCATGATCTTGTCGGGCTCCAGGCCTCTGCGGGACTCGGATAGCAGTCGCCAAAGTCAGAAGAATAGTTATTTAATGCCAGATTAATTTGTTTTTCATTGTTCATGCAGGATGTCTGGTGCGCCTTTTCTCTTGCCTTGTTCAGCGCCGGCAGTAGCATCCCGGCCAAAATCGCGATGATAGCGATCACCACGAGGAGTTCAATGAGCGTAAAAATTCGTTGCTGCGACATTCTTTGTTGACTGTGTTTTTTCATTTTTCAATCCTCCTTTTGACGTTTTTATCATTTGTTTCCAATTAATCATTCTCAATCGCAAGTCAATTCTATTAACCGGCATCAGCAGGTTTCCCTGATGATTAATTCCGAGTCAATCTTAATGCATGCCGTTTCTCCTGAATTTTCATTATTGATATTTTTCTTAATCATTTCTCCCAGCCGCCGGCCGATTTTTTCCAGCGAAGGTGAGACGGTCGTCAGATTATATTCCCGGTATTTTGAATTATCGTCAAAGGAAATCAGCATAAAATCCTTCCCGGCAGTTAACGAATGACTGGCTGCAATATCTATTATAAACGCGGCGACCTCGTCGTTCGGAGCAATCAAAACTACCGGCTCATGCTTTGCCTTCTGTTTGATTCTCTTTATAAAACTTTCATCGCTTTGCGCAAATTCCAGAACGTTTAATTTAGATTTACCGCCTGAGCCGCGTTTAAAGCCGAAGTCAAGACCGCGCTGCCGTTCGCGAAGCCAGAAACTTTCGAATCCGGTTTTCCGGCAGAAATACACATTATCGTATCCTTTGGACAATAGATAATCGGCGACCATGACACTATCACCGAAAACATTTACCGATACCACATTATACGGCCAGTCCTGCCAGTTGGAGATGCCGCGGTCAAAAATAAAAACATTATTATGAAATTCAAAAAATATTTCCGGATGCTGGGAAATCACGCCTTCCACGTCGTGGTCTGAAACAATTAACAAGGCGTTGCAGCCTTCGCAAACCAGTTCTTTCAGCAACTGGCGATATTCCTTCAGTTCATTTATGCCGGAAATATCCCGGTAGACCATTTCGATCGATTCCGCCTTTAAAACATTTTCCAGCGCCGACATGATCCGGTCATTCCAGTGAATATGCCGGAACAGCGGCGGACAGTGATTCAGTACGCAGACTCGTCTTGTGGTAACACTTTTCAGTTCGCCGAAAGAGTATGGACGGGGAACGCGATTGACAAATGTTCCCTGTTTTTTATTTCTGCGCAATATCCCGAACCGTTCCAGTTCCTTGATCGCAAAATGCGCATTCATCCGGTTGGTATCAAAACTTTTACTCAACTCGCTTTCGGTGGGAATACGCGCATTCTCTCCGAACTTCCCGTCGGCGATATTATCCAGCAAGTAATTATATATTTTTTCCTGAGAGATGTTCATAATTAAAAATATAATGTTAATGTTATTGTCTTACTATATTAACATTATAACATTAAAAATTAATTCTGTCAATAGCCTTCACAAAGAAATCTTAATTAAATTATATTTTAACCGGGATATACAGGATTAAGAAAGATCGTTGTCCATGCCGAAGGACAAGCAAGCCGTCGTAACCTTCATACTACTATCCGTCTATTGAAGTTCCGGAGGAGGGATGCAAGGGGGAACCCGGAACTGTCCGTCCCGCAGTCTCGGGATTGGTCGCCGGAACGGCGAAATCAATAAAGCCGCTGCGGAGAGCGGCGTTCCCGGGTTTTACTTCACTATCTTCATGTTCTTCATGGTGAAGTGTATTTGTTCTTTTTCGTGTCCTGCTAACTCTCAGGTTAGTCCCGCGACTGCGGGATGTCTCTGGAGTTAATTGCATTTTCTCCGGAAATGCATGCGGCGATAGGCATTGGGAGTGACTCCGGTCAATCTCTTGAAGACATTGTTAAACTGGGCGGCGCTGGAAAAGCCCAACTCGTCCGACAGCAGTTTTACGGGAGTGGCGGAACTCATTAAATGGAGTTTGGCGCGCTCGATTCTGTTATTGAGAATATACTGGTACGGACTGACGCCGGTTTCCTGCCGGAATTTGCGGCCCAGATGCTCACGTGAAATATCCAGCATTTTTGCAAGCTGTTCCACGGTCAGCAGCCGGTGTGGATTTTCGCCTATAATCGCACGCACCCGGTCGGAAATCAGATTTCTGTCTTCGCCGCCGGCGGTTTTCTCTTTGCTCCAGACCAGCGCGGACAGGAGTTCCATGACCAGCGAACATGATTCAGCGGAACTCATTACGCTGGACAGAAGCCCGGATTTACAGTAGGCCTGCATCCGGCTGATTATTGCCGAGGATTGCTTAAGTTCGAAAACATACCCCCATTGCCGGTTGATCGCGGAGACCATCTTGGCGGTGGTCGCCGAAGCAAAAGAACACCACAGTGCCTGCCACGGCTCGCTCGCATCCTCCGGATAGTAATAGGAGTAGCACGGATCGTCAAGCTTGACCAGGAATCCAGTGCCCGGCGTCAAGTCAAAAGTCGTTTGCCCGTCACAAAATCTTCCTGCGCCGGAAAGCGTGTATTGCAAAATGCAGACGTCCTTTTCCAGACGCGTGCTTCCTGTCAGGTAATAAGTCGCATCGTAAATCGTGCTGAAATAAATCAAATGCAATGCCGGCAGTTCCGGCAGCTGATTCTTGATTTCAAATACGGTTCCGCTATTATGTTTCAGCATATCACAAATACTAAATTAATATCATTTTTTGAGTCTTGCAGGCTTTTTTCCTGCGTGTATAATAATAGCAATATAATCACGAATAATTAATTTTCAATATATAAGGCTAATACCATGAGTAATATTTCAGTAACTCCGGAAGATCGGGTTTATCTGCGTGAACTGGCGAAAAAATGTCAGGAATATGCCAGTCTGCCGGTAATGGCGGAACGCCGGAAACTTTGGTATGAGCATAACGCGCTGCAGGCCGTCCGTCCGGTACTGGTGATGGAACTAGGTACTTTTATCAAAGATATCCTGCCGCCACTAAAATGCACCAGTCCCGTAGCACGGGAGATCGAAGCTGAATTTCAAACCAGGATCGTCAATCATGAACTGGTTGATGACGATAAAGTCATGCCGGAGGATTATACCGTGCCCTGGCAGATTGATTTCCGCATGTTCGATCTCGAAGTGAAAATGCACCGGGCGGAAGATTCCGAAGGCCGCAGCGTGGGCTACCAGTTTGAATACGGCATCACCGATCTGCGGCGCGACATTGAAAAACTCCGGCCGTCGGTGTTCAGCGTGGACAGGGACGGCACTTTCGCGAAAAAGGCATTCATTGAATCACTGATCGGCGATATTATGCCGGTGAATATAAAAAACAAATCCATGGAGTGGGTTTTCGCCATTACCGCCAGGGTCATTATACTGATGGGCATGGAAAACATGTTCATGTCGCTGATGGATTCTCCTGAAGAAATGGTGCGCCTTTTCAATATGATCCGCGACAGCCTGCTGGATTTTTCGCGATGGATGGAACGCGAAGAACTGCTGACGCTGAATAACGGCAACGATTATGCCGGAGCCGGCAGTTACGGTTTTACCCGTGATCTTCCGTCCGCAGGTTTCGCCGGAAAAGTCAGGTGCAGGGACTTGTGGGCAAACATGAACAGCCAGGAGTCGGTCGGGCTGTCTCCGGAAATGTTCAGGGATTATATTTATCCGTCATATCATGACCTTGCTAAAGAATTCGGCATGGTCTACTACGGCTGCTGCGAACCGGTGCATGAAATCTGGGAAAGCTGCGTCAGGGATATGCCGAATCTCCGGAAAGTGTCCGTCTCCGCATGGTGCAACCAGCAGTTCATGGGAAATGCCCTGCGCGGATCGAAGGTGATTTACTCCAGAAAACCGTCGCCGAATTATATCGGCGTGGGAGATTTTATTCCGGAAGCGTATGCCGCCCATATCGCGGAAACGCTGGACGCCGCCGCCGGATGCCGGCTGGAAATCATTCATCGCGACATTTATTCCCTCAACGGCGACCGCACCCGGCCCGGCCGGGCAATCAGGATCGCCCGCGAACTGATTGAAAAGCAGTGGAACCGGTAAATTCACAACCCCATTATTTTTTGGGCGTTGCGGAACATGATGTCTTTTCTGGTTTCCTCGTCAACATTGAATGCGTTGAACAGATTATCATAGAATTCAATGAGCACCTCCGGCAAAGGACTGTCCGAGCCAAATACGATTTTTTTGAATAATTCCATGTTTGTGACCTCTCCGGTTGTCCGCAGGTTGACTTCCGCTGACTTGCAGAAAAGGATTTTAAGCAAAGAGTACGGCATCCAGCGGACGGTGCCGCCGCTCAAATCAAAATAGACATTGGGAACCTTTGCCGCAACCTCCGCCGCCTGAAGACAGAAACCGGTGTTCCCCAGATGCGCGCCGATCAATTTAAGTTCGGGGAAAGCTCTGCTTATGCTGTCAAGATGAACCGGCTGCATGCGCTCATAGGAGACAGAACGGCCATCTCCGCCGCTTGCCACATAGCCGGTGTGAAAAAGGATGAACATCTTGTGAGAAGCCGCACGTTCGTAGAAAGGGAAATAGGCTTCATCATCGTAGTTCCGTCCAGGGTAAATTAATTTGAGCCCCCTGAAGCCCCACGCATGGAATGTGTCGACGATGTCCGGAGCATCGTTGTCCGGGTCGGGATTGCCGACGCCGACAAAAAAATCCGGATACATATTCATGGCATCGCGGACCTGGACATTAAATTTCGCATGATAATCGCAAATACAGGCTTTCTCCACCCCGATTTTTCTACAATGATCGACATATTCTCCAAGCCCGAGTCCGCTGACAGATACGCTGCCTTTGTTCTCGTCCACCTGAATATGAGCATGCATGTTGATAATCATTCGCCGCCTCCTGATATTTAGGTATCAAACCATTATGTTTTTCCATTTGTAAAACATCATATTTCTCATTTAAAATAACTATTAAATAAAATTTTCCCAGCAGAAGAACAGATATAATCAGTTTTAGTATTTTTAATAAACAAAGACATCAAAGCCCCGCCCGATCCGCACATAAACTGCGCCTTTTAAAATAATTTTTCATCAATTGATACCGAATCCTTCTTGGATAGTTTGAAATCATTGTAATTATGAAATATAATATATCTGTTTCCGGGAGGTATTCATTATAACCCTCTCATTTTAAGAAAGAACTAAAAAGATGACCAGTCAAAATTAAACCGGCAAGCAAAGTCTGTACCATGACAAAAAAATGGAGATTCTAATGAACAACGCAGATGAACAAGCCGGACAAGACATTCCTTTGCCCAATACGGAATATGATCTGCGCAAACAAACCGCCGAGTTAATCATTGCAAATAAAGAACTGGCCTTTCAGAATGAAGAGAAAGCAAAACGTGCCGCCGAGTTAATCATTGCGAACAAAGAACTGGCCTTTCAGAACGAAGAGAAGGCAAAACGTGCCGCCGAGCTGATTATTGCAAATAAAGAGCTTGCCTTTCAGAATGAAGAGAAAGAGAAGCGTGCGGCCGAGCTGATCATTGCAAACAAAGAACTGGCCTTTCAGAATGAAGAGAAGGCAAAACGCGCCGCAGAGCTGATCACTGCCCAGGAACTTGCCTTGCAAGCCGCGGAGAAATATCGCATTGTGGCAGATTTTACTTATGATTGGGAAATATGGCAGGATCCCGGCGGTGCTCTGCTGTATGTTTCCCCCTCCTGTGAGCGCATTACCGGCTATAAGGCCGCCGAGTTTATTGCCGATCCCGGCCTGATCTTACAAATCACCCACCCGGATGACCAGGCAAAGGTTCGCGAGCATCTGCACGAAGATCAAGAAAAAGAATCAATGGAACTTGATTTTCGAATCATCACGCTGGACGGCGGGATCCGCTGGATAGACCATGTGTGTACCGGGGTCTACAATAAAGACGGGCAGTTTCTTGGCCGCCGCGCGAGTAATCGCGATGTCACCGGGCGCAAGCGGCTGGAAGAGGAACTGCAACAAATATCTACTCGTTTATCCATGGCTGTACGCGCCGGCGGTGTCGGGATATGGGACTACGATGTGAGCCATAACACCCTGATCTGGGATGACCAGATGTTCCGGCTGTACGGAATCACGGCAGCCCAGTTCAGCGGGGACTACGAGGCCTGGACTGCCGGAGTCCACCCGGAAGACCGTGCGCGTGGTGATGAGGAAATAAAGATGGCGCTTCGCGGGGAAAAGGAATTCGACACCGAGTTCCGCGTGCTCTGGCCTGACGGGAGCACCCACTACATCCGCGCCATGGCTTCCGTGCAGCGGAATGCCGCCGGCCAGGGTGTGCGGCTGGTTGGCACGAATTCGGACATCACCGGACACCGGCTGGCTGAAGCAATGCTGGAGAAGAGCAGGTTGCGGCTGGAGAACATCATCGAGGCTACTCATATCGGCACCTGGGAATGGAATGTCCAGACCGGGGAAACGGTGTTTAACGAGGCATGGGCTGAGATCATCGGTTATACCCTCGATGAATTAGCCCCTGTCAGTATCAAGACCTGGGAAAAATTCGCCCATCCCGATGACATGAAGCAATCCATGCTGCTGCTGGAGCGACACTTCGCCGGCGAACTGCCATACTATGATTATGAATGCAGGATGAAGCACAAGAACGGCCATTGGGTCTGGGTTCATGACCGCGGTCGCGTCGTCACCCGCACGGCAGACGGCAAGCCGCTGCTGATGTTCGGTAATCACACCGAATTAATAAAGAGCAATGCCTATCTCGAAAATCTGATCAACTGCGCCAATGCGCCCATCATTGTATGGGATTCGCAATTCCATATAACGCGTTTTAATCATGCCTTCGAATTATTGACTGGCCGCAGTGAAGCGGAAGTTCTCGGACAATTACTGGATATACTGTTTCCGCCAGCGCTTGTACAAAAAACGACGGCAATGATCAGCCGGACCGCGGCAGGAGAACGCTGGGAAGCTGTCGAAATCGAAATTATGCACCGGAACGGGACGACGCGAACGGTACTGTGGAATTCGGCAACGCTGTTTGCGCCGGACGACAAAACCCCGATTGCCACCATCGCCCAGGGGCAGGATATCACCGCCAGCAAGTTAATGAAAAAGGCATTGATTGAAAGCGAGGCGCGGTATAAGTTGATTGCCGAAAATGCATTTGATTTAATCGCGCTGGCGGACAGCAACGGCCGTTATGTTTACTGCAATCATTCTTATCTGGATATTCTAGGTTATTCTCCTGACGCTATGATTGGCCGCAACTGCTTTGATATTGTACATCCTGAAGACAAAGAGAAAGCGATTCAGATATTTCAAAAATGTCTGGCAGAGAAGATACTGGAAGAAAAATTGTCCATCAGGCTGCTCTGCAATAATGGCGCTATCAAGTGGGTTGACCATCGCGCCAGAATTATTGTTGACGAATCCAGCAACTCCATGCATATACTGCTGAATGCCATGGATATCACCGAAAGCAAACTTGCGGATGAGGCGCTCCGTCAGAACCAGTTGCGTTTTGAACAACTGGCGGCGCAGTCGCGCACTATTATCTGGGAAGTAAATGCTGACGGGCTTTATACCTATGTCAGTCCTATGATTGAGCAGATTCTCGGCTACCTCCAGATTGAAATCACCGGTAAAAAGTACTTCTATGAACTGCATCCGGAAGACGGACGCGAAGAATTTAAGACTGCGGCATTCGCTATTTTCAAGCGGAAAGAGCAATTTCTTAATCTGGAGAATAGACTGAAGACCATGGATGGCAATTTCATCTGGGTTTCGACCAACGGCATTCCAATACTCGACGCGGACGGCAAACTGCTGGGCTATCGCGGTTCAGACACCGATATTACTGAACACAAACTCACCGAGGAAGCTCTGCAGGAAACAAAGGATTACCTGGACAATCTTTTCAATCACGCCAATGCACCAATCATTGTGTGGGATAGTAAATTCAGAATAACCCAGTTCAACAACGCGTTCGAAAAGTTATCCGGTTTGAATGTGTCAGATGTACTGGGAAAACAAGTAGATATTCTTTTCCCGGCTGAAACCAGAGAACATTCTATTGAATGCATCAAGCTTACAACCGGAGGAGACCGCTGGGGTGAGGTTGAAATGCAAATCCAGCATATCGATGGCAGTCTTCGGACTTTGCTTTGGAATTCCGCTACCATATATTCCACAGACGGCAGAACTGTCATCGGAACAATAGCGCAGGGATATGATATAACTAAGCGCAAGCAGGCGGAACTGAACCGGGATCAGCTATTATTATTTACTACAGCGTTGAACAAAATAGCTGAAGTAATTATTTCCCAGGAGAATGCAGAATATATATTAGAAAACGCTAACCGCATAATCGGCGAAACCATGCAGGTCGACCGCTTGTTGATTTACGATGTATCATTTGAGCAGAATTGCATTACCGGTTTGTGTGAATGGTTGAGATGTGATCATCCGGATATTGCACCTACAAAAGCCCAATACCCGCTGGATATGTTTTTAAGTCCTTTTACGGAAATTATGAATACCCGCAAATATCTTAAAAGTTATTCCGGTGCCGTGGATGAACATTTTATCGAAGACGGCTCAGGAAAAATTCTGCATGAGAAGTTGAAAATTAAAAGTTTACTCTGGTATCCCTGTGACTTTAATGAACATGGTTACTATGTATTTACTTTAAATCAAATCATAGAAGCGAGGCAATGGACACAGCTGGAATTAGATTTTCTTGAATCTGTAGCCAAGCAAGTCAGTCTGGCGTTAATGAAAATAAGAATGATTGAGCAGAGAAATAAGACGGGAATTGAACTGATCAGCGCCAAAGAGCATGCGGAAGAAAGCGACCGGCTTAAAACCGCGTTTCTGAATAACATTTCCCACGAGATACGGACGCCGTTCAACTGCATCCTCGGCTTTCTGGCGATACTTGATGACGATACCCTGTCCAGAGATGAAAGGAATGAATACACCGGCATGATCAATCAAGCAGCCGAGCGGCTCATGAATGCAATCAATGATATTGTTGAAATGTCAAAAATTCAGACCGGGCAGGTGAAAATAACATTGGTCGAGACCGACATTAATAAACTGGCAAGAGAGGTGTCGGAGCGGTTTGAGCTGCAGGCGAGGATCAAGAATTTGACTTTTACAGTAAAAAACTCCTTAGCCGCATCTGCTTGCAGCATAAAGACCGATGACGACAAACTGAACTCCGTGCTGGGTATTTTAATTAATAATGCCATAAAGTTTACCAAGGCAGGTTCGATCGAATTAACGGTTCAAAAAAATGAAAACGGCCTGGAGTTTTCAGTAAAAGATACCGGAACGGGGATTCCTGAAGACAAGCGGTATAGAATTTTTAAACAATTTATGCAGGCGGATGTTTCCAATACCCGGAAATTTGAAGGCTCCGGCTTAGGGCTTTCCATCGCGAAAGCTTATGTTGAAATGCTGGGCGGCAGTATCGATTTTGAAAGTCAGGTGGACAAAGGTACTACATTTTACTTTACGATTCCGGATGCAAACACCGATGCAAAAGCGCACGGCATTCCTGGAACCCCGGCGAAAATGGAACCTGTTCGACTTTCCTTAAAAATTCTGGTGACTGAAGATGATGAGGTCAACTTCGCATATATTAACGCAGTTCTAACCAGAGCCGGCTATGAGGTTTTATATGCGCGGACAGGTGCGGAGGCTGTTGAGATTTGCCGCGATAATATGGATATTGGAACAATTTTCATGGACATAAAAATGCCGGTAATGGATGGCTACATTGCGACTCGCGAAATCCGCAAGTTCAATCCGTCGGTTCCGATTATCGCGATAACCGCATATGCGGAAACCGGAGACCGGAAGAGATGCCTGGATGCCGGCATGAATGATTTTGCGTCAAAGCCTGTAACTCCGCGGGATATGATGGAAGTACTGGATAAATGGCTGTCCAGGGATAATCCAAGGTAAGACTTGAGATTTAAAATGAACTCAACGGCTATTCCTGAAACGCTAATCCGGCATGCAGGAAAGTGAACAGGTTACAATTTTGCAATACAGGGATTCCGCATGAATCATACGGATGACAAGACCGGTGGATTGGTCATGACTGCAAGCCGTCGCGGCAGCTGGTGGGTTCTGCTATTGCTGCTGCTGTCCGGCCTGATTCTTACCGCCATTGCGACCAGTTTTACGAAATCCGAGGAAGATGCGGTGGCGGCCAAGGAGTTCGACTTCGACTGCAAAGAAATAGAAGGCAAGATACTGGATCGTCTCAACGTCCACGAACAGATATTGCGCAGCGGTGCGGCATTTTTCGAACAGACGGAAAACGTCAGTCGGCATAAATGGCGTCAGTTTACAGCACGTCAGAAAGTTGAACAGCAGCTCCCCGGTATTCAAGGTATCGGGTTTGCCCTGCTGATTCCGCACCAGAAATTAGCACAGCATATAAAGGATATCCGCGCCGAAGGCTTTCCTGAATACCGGGTTCGGCCTGAAGGAGAGCGGGACATATATTCATCAATCATCTATCTTGAACCTTTCACGAACCGCAATCTCCGTGCTTTCGGCTACGATATGCTGAGCGAACCGGTGCGCCGGGCGGCAATGGAACGGGCGCGGGACCGGGATGCCATCACTCTTTCCGGAAAGGTGTTTCTGGTGCAGGAGACAGACAAGGATGTCCAGGCAGGTTCATTGATGTATGTGCCGGTTTATCACAATGATATGCCTTGTGAAACAGTTGCTCAAAGGCGCGCCGCGCTTATTGGCTGGGTCTACAGCCCCTGCCGGATGAATGATCTTATGCTCGGGATACTGGGGAGGTGGGATTTAGCCAACTATCAGCGTATCCGCCTGGAAATATTCGACGGCAGGCAGGTGAATGCAGATACCCTGCTTTACGACAGCCAGCCCTCAGATTCCAGGAAAACAGCGGCAGCATCGCAATTGACTTTACAACGCCAGATTCTGTCGTCCGGCCATCAATGGACTCTGCGCTTTACGAAGACTGGCAGCCACACATCATATATGGAATACAGCAAGGTATGGCTTGTGCTGTTTGGAGGGACGCTTACCACGCTGCTGCTGTCCGGATTGTTTTTCAACCTTTACAACACCCGGTTCAAAGCCCGTCAACTGGCCGGGCGGCTGACGGCTGACTTGCAGCATGTCACAACCCGTCTGGAGCTGGCGGCCGGGGCTGGAGGAGTCGGTATATGGGATTATGAAGTACCAAATAATAAACTGATATGGGATGACCAGATGTTCCGGCTGTACGGAATTACCGCAGCCCAGTTCAGCGGGGCCTACGAGGCCTGGACGGCAGGAGTCCACCCGGAAGACCGTGCGCGCGGTGATGAGGAGATACAGATGGCAATTCGCGGGGAAAAGGAATTCGACACCGAGTTCCGCGTGCTCTGGCCTGACGGGAGCACTCACCACATTCGCGCCATGGCTTGCGTGCAGCGGAATGCAGGCGGAAAAGCCGAGCGTGTGATCGGCACGAATTGGGATATTACCGGGTTGAAACAGGCCGAGGCCGCGCTGTCCAGACAGACTGCGCTGCTCTCCAACCTGCTCGACTCAATCCCTGACATTGTGTTCTTTAAAGACCTTGACGGTGTTTATCTTGGCTGCAACCCGCTTTTTGCAGAGTTTGCGGGCAAAACACGCGAGGAGATTATCGGTCACACCGACTATGATCTATTCCGGCAAGATGTCGCGGACGCTTTCCGCGAATATGACCGCATGGTGATAGCGGAGAACAATGCCCGCCATAATGAGGAATGGATAGACTATCCCGGCGGCCGGCGTACTCTGATTGATACATTGAAAGCACCTCTGATCGCCGCTGGCGGCAGAGTTATCGGGATACTGGGCATCAGCCGCGACGTCACAGAGCAAAGGCATGCCGAGGAAATGCTGGCGAAGAGCAAATGGCGGATGGAGGGCATCATTGAAGCCACCCAGCTCGGAACCTGGGAATGGAACGTCCAGACCGGGGAAATGGTCATCAATGAAGAATGGGCTCAGATCATAGGCTATACCATTAATGAACTGGCCCCGGTCAGCATCAGTACCCGTGAAAAGTTTGTCCATCCCGACGACCTGAAGCAGTCGAAACTGCTGATGGAGCGGCACTTCGCCGGAGAACTGCCGTACTATGACTGCGAATGCCGGATGAAGCACAGGGACGGCCACTGGGTCTGGATTAATGACCGGGGCAAGGTATTTGAAAGAGATCATACAGCGGATATTCTTTTGCGTTTTTGCATCTATCTTGTTTAATATAAGTGATATAAGTCACTTTTTTTCTTAAAAACGTAGCCAGTAATATATTATTGATATTTTTTATTTAATACTTGTAATATTATTTTGCGAATGCATAT
>CAIPAT010000377.1 GCA_903863035.1 uncultured Lentisphaeria bacterium | reverse complement strand
ATTAAGAAGTATATAGCAGGGCAGGGAAATACGCAAGAAGAATACAAAAAACTATATGATGGTCAATTGCGCTTTGACTTCTGAATACGCTGTTTTTGTCTTCGATACCTCGGGGCTCTGCCCCGGGGTTGTTCATTATTTTATAGCATGATTTGTTAATTGGCATTTTATTAATTCCGTTTACGCGCGGATATGTATATAGATTGAGCCAGCATATTTAATACAGGGATCTTTTCGATCATATCCCCCAGCAGTACTACCGGCTTTATCAGAAAGTCCGGGGTGCCCGGCACCAGAAAGTCACGATACTCAACCTCGATATCAGAAAAAAATGCTTTCTCAAGTTTTTTAGTAATGTGTTTTTTCGTAAATGTTGTTTCGCCCGGTTCAAGCCGCGCCAGTTTTCTGAAAAACTTGATTTTGAAAATAACCAGACAGTATGGATTGTAAAAATTCGGTTCAAGAAAAATAATTTTCCCGCCGGTTTTCAGCAGTGAATTAATATTGACCAGCGCTTCATCCATATTATAATAAAGGTGGTGGAGTATTCCGTTGCCGACAACATAATCAAACCGTTGTTCTTCCGTTGCTTTCTTCAGATTATCCGCGTCATTAAAATCAAGGACTTTAAATTCAAGGTTGGGAAGGCAGAAGTTTTTCCGGGCCTGCTCAATGAAGGGGACGCAGATATCCACGCCCAGGATTTTACAGTTCGTTTTTTGAGCCATCATATATGCCAATTCTCCGGTTCCACAGCCGATTTCAAGTATTTTTTTCTCCGGATCAGGCTCCATTTTGTTCAATATGTAACCGCATCTTCTCTGCTCCCTCAACTCAAGGGCCATGGAAGGTTTGTACTTCTGATTATATCCTCTATTATCCTGAATGGCCATCGGGCTTATCTCCTCTTTTTCTGCGGTAAAACAGACCGCTCAAGACAAAATACTGTCTTCATTGCTTTATTGTATATAACGGTTATTGCTCTAAATTTTTCATGACGTATAGTTGCGTCCTATTTTCTCGATTACTTTCATGATGTTTTCTTCATTATCATAAACCTTGCCGTTGTAAATTATCTTGTCGCGGATAAATTTTGGCCGGTTTTTGACTTCTTCGGTAATTTTTCCTATGTAATCCCCCAGTATGCTGATAGAGATGATCTGAATGCTGCCAAGCCCCAATATCAGCAGGACAATCGTGGTTACCCCCCTGGCGCTTGGCGGATTTATAAAAAAGTTTATCAGGTAAAAAGCTCCAAGAATTATTGTTACAAAGAAAATAAGCGCTCCCAGGCTTTGAATATAGTGCAGGGGCTTCATGGAAAAAGAGAAGATGCCTTTTTTGGCCCACCAGATATTTTTTGAAAAATTATTCGTACTTTTGCCGAAGAGTCTCTCTGGCCGGGTGTACGGCACGCCTGCCTGCTTGAATCCGACCCATGCCCGAAGGCCTCTTAAGAAAATATCTTTCTCCGTGAATTTGAGCAGGTGATCCACCACTTTCCTGTCCATCAGCGAGAAATCCCCGGCGTCAACCGGCACATTTATATCAGAAAGTTTCTTGAATATCCGGTAAAACAGCTTATACAGGAACTGCATGTGGAAAGACGCATCCCTTTTGATCCGCTGCCCGTAGACAATTTCGTATCCTTCTTCCCATTTTTTAACAAAATCCGCGATTATTTCCGGCGGATCCTGCCCGTCGCCGTCCATTAAAACCACCGCATTGCCGGAGGCAACTTCCATTCCGCTCATAAAGGCCGATTGCGAACCGAAGTTCCGCGAATGAGATATGCCCAGCACATGCGCGTCTTTCTCGCACAGATTTTTTATCACTTCATAATCATTATCGGGGCTGGCGTCGTTTACAAAGATTATCTCGTAATCATTCCCCGTCTGCCGGAATACGTTGGTCAGCCGCTCATGCAGTATCGGGATTGATCTGCTGTCTTTGTAACACGCGATGACCGCTGAAATCTTTTTGGGCTTGCTGGGCAGGGATACATATTTGAACATGTCCGTCGTCTGCCTCTCCCATTCAATATTGATTTTCAATCCTTCTTCAAAAGAGGTTCTGTATTTCCAGCCCATCAGTTTTTCCGCCAACTGCGGATTCCCGTACCATTCCGTGATATCCCATTTCCGGTTCACCATGGAACCGAATTCCGGCTCCCGGCTGATATTGAACAGCTTTTTGGCCGTGCGCGCCACATCCTCCATCGTTGTTTTAACTCCGGACGCGATATTGATGGAGATGCCCGGATTGGTTTTGCACACTGTAAGCGCCGCCTTGACCATCGCCTCAGTGCAATCGTCAATATATACAAAATCCCTGGCGATAGACCTGTCGACAAAGTTCGGATACACCCCTTTTAATCCGCTGGCGATCAGCGTGGGTATAAGCCGGTCTTTTTCCTCCCACGGTCCGAAGATCGAATAAATCCGCAGATTGACACACGGGAAATTGAGCACCTTGCCGTAATATTTTATAATGTAACCGGCTCCGGTCTTGGATACCGCATAATCGCTGTTGGGAATTAATTCCCCGTTTTCATCCGTGAACTTTGAATTCAAGCCGTACTCCGAGGAAGTTCCCGCCTGCACAAAAGCGCTGCATCCGGTGTCCGAAAGAGCCCGCAGCAGGTTCAGGGTTCCGATATAATTGGTCTGATGTATCCTGTCGGGGTCCGATTGTCTGGCGTAGGCACCGTAAGCCGCCAGATTAAACACCGTCATTGGCCTTATGGTGTTTATTGCGCCTCTCAACCCTTCAAAATCCGTGATGTCGACATTCATTATTTTCGGGGAATGTGCATTAATAAGCCTCCAGCAGTTCAGTGGGTTTTTAGAACACGCGTAAACGTCATCCCTAATTTTATTTAAGCTGAAATATAGTTTTGCTCCAATAAATCCGGAGGCCCCGACGATCAGGATAGGCCCCGACAGCTTTTTAACATCTTCTATCGTTTCCGGAGTCCATATGTTGGAATATATCATCTCGTTATTCATTGGACAGTTCCTTAATTATTTTGTATATTGCTTCCGGATCAAGGCCGCTTTTTTTCTGGTGGTATGCCTGACTGCCATACAATCCGTCAGGGTAACCGCAAGCGAACCGGTGTACTAATTTGCAGCCGGCCGACTTCTCAAGCAGAAGCAATGACAGGTTTTCTCCAAGGCCCCCTCTGCTTACATGTTCCTCAACCACCAGTACTTTCCCAGTTTTTTTCACGCTGTTCAGCAAGATTGCCGGCAGTTCAACCAGCGGCATCTCGGAAACAACAAATAGATCCGCAATATCTGTGCCGATATCCATTTCAATGGCTTTGAACACGTTTAAAATAACTGGTCCTAAGCCTACGATGGTGATTTTTATACCGCTTTTAAGTTTTCTCACGCCGCTGTAAGCGGGTAAATCAAGGCCTTCCGGTTTGATGCCAAAGCCCAGCCTTAAATACGAAGGGCCTTTTCTCTGCATCATTACATTTACTATTTCATTCACATCCTCGTTACAGAACGGAATGTAGCATTTCATATTCTGGAATGAAGATAAAACCGCAATGTCTTCTATGGCGTGATGAGTCGCGCCCATAATACCGTAGCCGTAACCGCCGCCATTGCCGATAATTTTAACATTCATGTTATGCAGACAAACATCGATCCTGATTTGCTCGGCTGGCCGAAATACGGCAAACGGGGCTATGCTGTAACATAAAACGGTATAGCCCTGCGAGGCAAGACCCGCAGCGAGAGACACCATGTTCTGCTCGGAAACCCCTGTATTGATGAACCTTGCGCCCATCACGGCCCGAACATTTTCCAGTGCCATAAATCCAAGATCCCCCGTCAGAAAAATTACCATCGAATCTGTGGTCGCTATTTTTTCTATGGACGCGGAAAACTCCTTACGCATTTTTTGCTCCCGATTCACAGACCGCCATTTTGTACTGGTCTTCATTCATAGGAAGGTAGTGCCATTCCATTTTATCTTCCATAAAAGACACTCCGCTACCCTTGACCGTCTTTGCGATTATACATTTGGGACTTCCATTATCGCGGTTTTTCACATTTTCAAAAGCATTAAGTAGGCTGCTAAAATCATTGCCGTCTGAAGCCTCAACCACCTCAAAATTAAAAGACTCCCACTTCTTTGCGAAAGGCTCCAGTCCGAGGATATCTTTGCTTCTACCAAACCCCTGCAATCCGTTGTTATCAATTATGACGACAAGGTTGGAAAGTTTCTGATGCGCCGCGAAAAGAGCTGCCTCCCAGGTCGAACCTTCATTGCAGTCACCTTCCGAAAGCACGCAGTATACATTGAATTTTTTGCTGGAAAACCTGTTCGAAAGGGCAATTCCCCCCGCAAGCGAAAGCCCGTGCCCGAGACTTCCTGTTCCGAAAGTGATGCCTTCAAGCTTTCTGCTGCATGGCGGATGCGCCCCGAGAAGCGTACCATCTTTGTAAAAAGACTCAAGTTCTGATTCCGGCATCCGCCCGGATTTTGCTAAAACCGTATATAATGCAGCAGCAGCATGCCCTTTGGACAAGACAAACTTATCATTTTCTTTCATCCTGTTAAAAAACAGACATACAAGTATATCTAGACATGAAAGCGAAGCTCCTATGTGTCCGGCATTAGCTCTCTTGTACAGCCCTAAAAGCGTTTTCACACAGTCTGTCTTTATTTTGCAGAGCTTGTCAATGTCAGACATGTCATATCCTTAAAAAACATAAATATTCTGTAAGCAATATAGCAATTTAATCCCCAATAATAATTTTTCAAGAATTAAAAAAATGGTTTTTTTTGAATTTGACCTGATATTCTGAATAAGGTCAAGTCTTTTTACAGATTCAAGGAAATTCCGCAGAAGATAACCGCTAAGCGATTGTGCAATTTTTAGCTTTACAGAGCACCGGTTGAGTTTATGGCATAATGGTATTATATTAAATATGAAATATTATTATTGAAATATAAGGAGTTTTGAAAATGGTTGTTCCCCGCGGCGGGTCAAAAAAGCGACAAGCAATGCTCATGGGAGTCGGGCTGGACAATAAAGACGGCCATACCCGCATCACCAAAGGCGATAATTTTGTAATGATGGGCGGTTCCGAAGAGACTCATGAGCGTATGACTGAAACAGCAATTAAAGTAAATGAAAAACTGTCCGTCAAGGGCAAGGCCCTGGAGGAAGTTTCTCCTAAAGAACTTATTGATATCATTAACGATGCCCGCAGTTGATAAGTTGACAATCCCGGGAGGCTCCAATGGATGCCGTTACAGTCGGAACATTACTCGAAATCATTAAAATCCGGCTGGATGCTGTCGGCATTGAAAACGCCGCCAATGAATCTGAACTTATACTTATGGAAGAACTTGGTCTCTCCCGCGGACGGCTTGCAGATAACAGGGAAAAGATTATTTCTGACGATAAAGTAGAGCTTCTTGAAAGAATTGTTGAACGCCGTCTGAAACATGAACCGTTGCAATACATCTTTGGCAAAGCATATTTTATGAATATGTGGTTTCACGTCGCCCCTGGAGTCCTGATTCCACGCCCTGAAACTGAACTGCTGGTGGAAAAAGTCTGCCGCGAAGCTCCGCAGGACGCCGAAATTTGCGATCTGGGTATCGGCTGCGGCACGATTGCACTGGCAATCGCTTATGAGCGCCGGGATTTGAAAGTAACCGGTGTTGACGTCAGCCGTCCGGCGCTTAAGATTGCCGAAGAAAACCGCAGGGAGTGGAAACTGGACAATGTTCAAATTTTTCGCAGCGATTTGTTTGCCGCGTTAGCCGGCCGTCGTTTTGATTACATTACCGCCAATCTGCCGTATATCAGTCCGTCAGAGTATCAGCAATTGTCCGCCGATGTCAAAGATTATGAGCCGGAACTGGCCTTGCAGGCGGAAGATGACGGGCTGGCAATCATCCATCGCGCCGTCATTTCCGCGCCGGACTTCATGAAGTCTGACGGCAGGATAATCTTTGAAATCGGTGCGACTCAGGGAGCTGCGGTAAAAGATTTTATGTCAGCATCCGGCAGATATGTGGATATCAATGTAATTCAGGATTACAATCGTCATGACCGCTTCGTCGCCGGTAAAACCAGCTCGTCTTATTCCTGAAAGTGAAGCAGAAATTCGCGGTGGACAGTTTTGTCGACGTATGGGTCCGGCGCGGAGATGGCAAGTTCCTCCGTCATATAGCCGGATTTGACGCCGGTGATTTCAATGCGTTTCCCCGGTTCGTCCAGTTTGAACAATATCCGCCAGGTCCGGCAGGCAATGGTGAATTCCTCGGGTGTTTTGCCGGCGGAAATCCTTTTTCTTGATTCATTCAATGGATCATGGGACAACTGCACTTCGCAGAATTTTTTCAAATCCAGCCCGTAAGCGTTGAAAATCCACGCCGCCTTTGCTGACGACTGGCTGGTGAAAATAACGTCGTATTGTTCGAATGCAGCGTTTGCCAGCCAGCCGGTACGAGCTTCCGGAAAGGCGTCAGCCGCTGGAATATAAGGTTTCAAATCAAGTACCGGAGTATTATTCAGCATATCGAAATTGCGAATATGCACGTCCAGCCCGTCTATCTTTACCAGCTCTACACAACTCATTCCAATCGGGTTGGGCCGGTGCGGCGAACGAGTCGCAAACACGCTGATCTTTTCTTTATTGACTGCAACCGGAGGCCGTACCAGCGGTTTCCAGTCGCTGTTCAGGTGGAAACAATAGATGACCCACAGCCGGTCAAATCCGGTCAAATCACGCACCGCCTGCACGAAATTATTATCCGGATTCAACCGGATGATTCCTTCATTGTTGGCGAACACCGCCTGCCGCGGCGCTTCATAACGGTACTTTTGTGCGCAGCGCACACAACCGATCGGTTTGAATGCAAATGTTTTGTCTGTTTCCGCTGTCTGCAAAGTTGTCTTTATATCAATATTATTCATAGCCCAATATAGTAAGACGGGCAGCGCATTTCAAATCAGACTATGCATTTTCTGTTTAACATATTTGCAAATATCATGACCGGCAAAATCATCCCGGCACGAGTTCGCGTTTCGCCGATTGCATCTTGCAGCTGGATGCATGACGGGTAGAGACGCCGCACAGTTTCAGCAGGTCGTCAACATGGGCCGTCGCCAGACATTCGACCGTGTCGGCGGCACCGTAATAGATTTTTACTTCGCCGGAGTCTTCCAGGATCATGCCGCCGGGGAAAATCACGCTGCCGCGCATGCCGTCTAATTCGTAATCCTCTGACGGCGCAAGCAGCGGCTGATTATACATCCCGATGATCTTTGACGGATCGTGCAGATCCAGCAGCATCAGTCCGCCGAAGTATTCCTTGTTCCAGCCGCCATGCCAGCTTAACAGTTCCTTGTCAGTGTGTTTCCAGACGGCGTGGAAGGTGGTGAGCCATCCCGCATGGGTTTTGACCGGCGGGGCCGCCGGGCCGATCTTGCAGTTGCAGAACGGCACTTTTTCAGAACCCAGCAGCAGCCGGCTGCGACCCCAGAATTTACAGTCCGGCGATTCGGATATCCAGATGTCAAAGGCTTCCGGCGCACCGCGTCCGTAAATCGAAAACGGCCGTTCCAGGCGCACAAACATGCCGTTGACTTTTTCCGGGAACAGCACCATATTGCGGTTATCCGGGACGGACAGCGACAGCAGTTCGAATTTTTCCATATCGTCAGTCACGGCAATCCCCCCGCAAATGCCGTGACGGGTATCGGCGGCGAAACAGAGATAACATCTGCCGTCGATGACGGTGAGCCGCGGGTCGTACACCTTTGACATTTCTCCCGTCAACGGAACCGGCAGCACCGGCTCCGGTCTGATTTGCCATTTAATGCCGTCATCGCTTACCGCCAGTCCCAGATTGATTTTTTGCAGCTTAAAAGCTTCCCCGCCGAGGCGCTGCATGTCTGCTTTGGTAAAGTTGTAATCATTCCGGAACAGCATGACGTATTTACCTTTAAACCGGGTGATTCCGGCATTGTAGGTTTGCGTTGACTCAAACGGCACCATTGACGGCTTGATCAATGGATTGTACTGCGATTTTTTAAGAATTGAATTCATAGTAATAATCTCTCATTTAATAGTTTTAAACCCGCGGGGAACTTTTATTTACTAGCCGACTTGTCCAGTTCAGGCTCAAGCACAACCCAAATCGCGTTGGCAATCGCTTCCATTCCGCGGTCGCCGGGATGCCAGTTCACTCCGCCATGAGAGAAGCGCCCTTCGCTCTTGGCTTTATTCAAGGGGTCGGCCGCCAATTTTTCAAGCGGAACAAACTTAGCGCCCTGATTCTTTGCGGCTTCACTGATCAACTCTGACATCTTGCCGCCGCCCCAGTTGGAAACGCAGATTATAACTGGATTGCGGTCGCCTTTTAAATCCTTGAGCATTGCTTCATATGGTTTCTGCAGTTTCTCTTCAGTCAGCGGATTACGGAAGTTATCCCCGAGTTGAACAATAATAATGTCGGCATTTTTAGTAACGCCAGGATCCCACTTCGAAAAATCTTTCTCCACCACGCCGCCAGGCAGCGAAAGCTTCGGCGCGTTCTTTTGTGTTTTAGCAAGCTTATCACATATTTTCTTATACAGAACGTGAACATAATCCTTGTCCTGGCTGGTCGCTGCCATGCCCCAGTCATAGTTCCAGCCGATCTGCGGCGCTTTGCCGTGCTGCCGGATACTGTTACCGATAATCACGACTTCCTTGATTTCTCCGGCAATGACGCTGAGACCGCTGAGGCCGATCACCAGTGCTGCTGTTAACCAATACTTTTTTAACATCTTTCAATCTCCTTATGGCTATTTTGATGATTTTTCCGATAACGCATTCCAGACGGCTTCCGCAATCAGCTTCATGCCGCGATTGCCGGGCCGGGCGGCAAGTTTGGGATAAACCCCGTCAGCCGAGGCAAGATTAGCCGGATCTTGCGCAATTTCGCGCAGACTGACGAATTTAGCCTCCGCCGCCTGCGCCGCTCCGGCAATGTAAGGTTCGATCCTGCCGTTGCTCCACGGGCCGATACAGATTACGGTTTTAGCGGAGCCTCCGCGAAGTTCCTCAATCATCTGCCGGTAAGCTTTCTGATATTCTTCCGATGAAATACCGCCCTGATAGTTGTCTCCCAGTTGAATGATAATCACATCGGCGGAATTGGGAACAAGATGGACCCAGCCGGTCATGGTATCTTCATACATGATATTATCAAGCGTCAGTCTGACATCCGGCGAAGCGGTCTTGACCAGAGCGAAAAGCCGGTGCGCATAGTCATTATTCTCACTGGTGGCGGCCATGCCCCAGTTGGAATTCCAGCCGAGTTCCGGCATTGGCGCGGTTTTGGTCAAACCGTCACCGATAATCAGAAGTTCATTAATATACTGCCCGAAAACATTTCCGGCGAGTATTATTGCTGTAAATGCTGTCAGACAAAGTTTCATTTTATCTCGATTTGCTTTTACTGTTTTGACTTTTTCGATAATGTTCCGGAGTCAGTCTTTTGACCGTTGTCCGGCTGTACGTTCAGTTTGAAATAATTCAACAACACTTCCTTGCGGGGGGTGGTCTTTTTCAGTGAATTATCGGATTGGTCCTGGCCGTGTTCGACGCTCCATCCATGGTATTCGCGGAATGAATGATAAGACCAGTCCCAGCCATATTCTTCAAATAGATCAATAATGTCGTTAAGCCACTGATCTGCGCCTTCAGCCCAGCGGACTGCACTGAACTCGCCGATATATATTGGAACATTGTATTTTTTCTGAAACACAATTACAGGTTCCAATTCTTTACGCAGACGCTCCTTGTCCCAATACTCATTGCCTATATTTCCCGGATATTTGAATCTCTGCTTATAATCGCGGATGCCTTGATGCGTATAAATATGCGGCGAGTAAAAATGCGGACTGTAGATCAGATTCCTGCCGTTGACCGGCTTGAGATTTAGAAACCCCTGCGGGTTAGACCATGAAGTTGCCTCGACAATTATCGTGGTGTCGGGGTCTATTTTACGGATGGCCTCAATAACTTTTTCGACGAGCAACTGCCATTCTACACCTCCGTCCGGATCATAAACAAAATCTTCTTCGCGAGGTTCATTCAGAATGTCATAGGCATATACCGTGCGATTCCCCTTATAATGCCCCGCCATTCTGCGCCATATTTCGACCAGCAGATCCTGATCTTTTATATCCCAGCTCATTTTGTTGCTGCCGAGCTCGAAATTATCCATTCCAGGTCCAATCTGAAGGTCAAGAACTGCTCTCATGCCATACTTTCCGGCCAGCACAAGAAAGGCGTCAATATTTTTCATCTCGAGCTCGATCCAGGCTGAGAACTTTTCCCGTGTGTTGATCGATTTGCCATAAGGCAGCATCTGGTAGCGAATGATATTGACATTCCATTTTTTCAAATCAATAAAGTGCTGTTCTGTCCAGGCGCGGATTGCGGTGTCTATTCCCCGGTATTTGGGATTTTGCTGAAGCGGTTCCGGCGACGGGGTATAAGGTTGTCCAGGATAAACCGGCAACTCCAGGATACGCAAATTTTTAACCCAGTATGTGCCGGTGATATCCTGAAGGCCTAGCGTAATTTTTATATTTGAAGCATCTTCAGGGATAAAAAAGACTCTCGATGCTTTCCGCCAGTCATACGTTCCGCTCTTGCGTATGGGCTCGGGATTACGTTCACACCCGGAGTTCGAATCAAATGATATTTTAAGTTTTGAATTGAAATAAACAGTCGCAGACTGGCTTAAATCTTTTCCTCTGACCATTGCCTCAAACTGAATTCTTCTGCCGCGTAATTTATTTTCATCCAGATGGAATATCAGATAGTCTTCGCCGGGCTTGACCGAAGTAAATTTTACAGCCTTCAGCTCCGGGTCGTAAGCTGCGCCGCCACCTTTTGCCTGCCAGGCATTTATGGATTCAGGATTGTCGAAATGTTCCTCAAAAAGTACATTTGGCGAAGCTCCACTGAGAAATGAAGCTCCGCTGAGAATTCCTAAGGTCGCAAGTATTTCTTTCAACATTTTTTACATTTCTTCTTTCTTGTACCGGTGAAGCTTTCAAATTATTATATCTATCGGCTGATATCTGACAAAGGATCTGTGCCTGTTTTCTGAGTCACAGGGATATTCCGGCTGAAATAATTCAACAACACTTCCTTGCGCGGTGTGGTCTTTTTCAGAGAATTATCAGACTGGCTTTCTCCATGCTCGACGCTCCAGCCATGGTATTCGCGGAACGCATGATAAGTCCAGTCCCAGCCGTACTCTTCGAAGATGTCAATGACATCTTTCAGCCAAAGTTCACCGCCTGGAGCCCAGCGGGCGACGCTGAACTCACCGATATAAACCGGGACCTGATATTTCTGCTGAAATTCGCGCACCGGAGCCAGCGCTTTGCGGAGTTCCTCCTTGTCCCATTTTTTGCCGCCGATCATGCCGGGATAATTGATGCCGGCGGGGCGGCCATGGACGCCCTGATGAGTAAATTCGCCAGGACCGTAGAAATGAATGCTGTAAATCACATTCGAAACATTAACCGGTTTGAATGCTTCCAGTCCGGCCGGACTGCCCCACATCGCCGGTTCAATGATAACCGGTTTGACCGGGTCAACGGCCCGGATGGCTTTGGCGACGCGCTCGGCCAGCCGGTTCCAGTCCAGTGCGCCGCCAGGCTGGTAGATGTAGTTGTTTTCGCGCGGTTCATTGAGTATGTCGTATCCCCAGATATCCGGATTGTCTTTATAGCGGGCGGCCATCTTCTCCCAGGCGGCGACGAGCATATTCTGGCTTGCGATAGTCCAGCTCAACTCATTATGCAGCAGTTCGTCCTGAGACATGCCGGGTCCGGAGTGCAGATCAATCAGTATCCTTACTCCGTATTTGCGGCATAGCGGCAGAACTTTATCGAGCCGGGCGAGTTCCTCGTCCAGCCATGCGTTTAGCAATTCCGGAGTGGTCAAATTCCGCCGTTGCGGATTGCTGAGCTGAAATCGCATCAGATTGGCATGCCAGACCTGGCCAAGTTCCATAATATCAGCATCTCCGAGCGCAGCGCCGCTCATGACGCCGCGATATTTCGTGGTCTTCCGGAGCGGCGCTGACTCTGCTGCGGGCACGGAGTAATTTTCGGTTTCCGGGATCATGGTGATTTTGATGGCGGCAACGGACACACTGCCGGTACAGCCCTGCAGTCCGAGCACGAGGTCGAGCTTTTCAGCATTGGCCGGGACCCGGATAAAGGTGGTAAACTTCTGCCAGTCATAAGTGCCGTACCGTTTGCTTTGATCCTGCCATACTTCCGAATAAGGTGATTTTAGATGAATCATCAGCTTGGGACCGAGATAATCAAATTTCGGTTTGCTCAGATTGTCGCTTTTCATCATGGCTTCCAGTATCAGCCCTCGACATCTGGCTTTTTTCAAGTCCAGTTGTATGCTTGAGAGACTGTTTTGCAGCGTGTTGTAACTGAATTTAACACAGCCGGAACCGTTCGGGCCGCCGTCATGGATATATTTCATACCGGGACATGAAGTCCATTTTTTTACTGAATCGGTATTTGCAAAATTCTCCTGAAAAAGAATTTCCGCCTGTTCTTCCGCCGCCATGACGAGAAATTGCGGCACAATTAAGGCCGCAGCAGCCAGAACAGGTCTAAATTTTTTTCTGATAATCATTGTTTACCTTTTACGTTTTAAGCTATGCCGTTTTTGTTTTATTCTACAACGGTGATTTTTATGTCATCGACCCACAATGCCCCCTGGCATCCCTGCATGCCTAAAACCAGTTCCAGCACTTCGGCGTTTGCGGGAATAGTGGCGGCCGCCGTGAATTTTTCCCAGTCAAACGTTCCGGATTTTTTGGTCTGATCTTCCCATACCTGTCCGGCAGGCGACTTGAAATAGAGCATCAGCTTGGGGCCGAGGTAATCTTTTCCCGCCTTCGTAATGCCTTGCCCTTTCATCATGGCCTCAAGTTTTATTTTTTTACCGCGGAATTTATTGACATCGAGAGCCAGGGTAATCATCGCTCCTTGCGCTGACTGCCCGACAGGAAGGTCGAATTTTACACAGGCTGAACCGTTGATTCCTTCTGCGGCGGAGATGCTGGCGGATTCTTTGTTGCGCCAGTTATCCAGTTGGACGGCATTGAAGTTTTCTTCAAATAATACATCCGCCGCCATCGAGCTTGTGGAGATAACCGCAATCAGACTGGCACAGATTCCGGTAATGATTAATTTACTCTTCATGTCTGTTTTCCTTTTATTATGTCAAAATTTCATGAGATTTTTTTAATATTGAATCAGGAACGGTAATTTTGGTTATTCATGAATCCAGCACTTAGGAGCTGTCAAGAAATAAACTTGACAAGTCCGCGAAATATCCCGAAGAGATTTTGGGAATTGCCGGTAAGGCGCATACCTGAAGGTATGTAACGAACCGGCAAACACAAAGGCATTCGGGAGAAGCGCGAAGATGTCAAGTTTATTTCTTTACGGCTCCTTAGTCGCAGGAAATACATTTTTTTGTTTTCTCAAAGGTCCAGGAGTTTGAGAAAAATTCCTGCATGAAATCTTCGAAAGTAAAGTTCGCGTTCAGCGATGCAATGTCGCAGATTGCCGCGAAACGCCGCGAAGAATTCAAAAGAAAACCCTCCCGTAACATTCTGTAAAGATCATTAATCTTTCGCGCAGTTCTGATATTTGCGTTACGGCTTCGTCAAAGGCATCCACATATTATATGAATCAGTCGCGCCGTAAACGGTGTTCCAGCGTTTGTTTTCGACATGGCCGTCAAAAAAGGCGACATTGGCGGAGCTATTTCCATCGTGCCGGTAATTAGTAGCGTTGGTGACACGAGTAGCGTCCGGCGCTTCCAGGAAGCGCCAGTAGGCTTTGCCGGTGTAGCCGGGATCGCTGCCGGTATATGCTACCATCCAGTCGAAGGCGTCAATAAACACCAGCTTGCCTGACGGGCGTCTGACTTTGGGTATAAAATAGCCTCTGAATTTTGTCCCCCAGGTAGAGATAAGTTCCTGATAATTCATGCCGTAGGAATACATCACGTTTTTAGTCGCAAATGCATTTGTCGCTTTCGGGCACATGAGCGATGCAGGCCAGTCGCCGTAGTTTTTAACTTTCAGATAGGGCATGTACTGTGGATTGGCATACCAGGTGGCGCTGCCGTTATGCACCGGGACAAAATAATCGCGCTCGGAACTTGCATATAATAATCCGGCGGTGCCGATTTGCTTCAGATTCCCTGCACATTGAATAGCTCTGGCTTTATCCCGGGCTTTGTTTAGCGACGGCAGCAGCATCCCGGCTAGAATTGCGATGATGGCGATCACCACGAGGAGTTCTATGAGTGTGAATAATCGTTGTCGTTTCATTTTAATTAACTCCTTAAGTTGTTACTGGTTACTTATAGATAATAACACCGAAGAGGCAAAAATGGAATGTTCAAAAAAGTAAATATATGTCTGTTTCTGCAAAAATTCCGAGAATCCGCGCCGTTCGCAGTTCAGGCTTTTTTTCTGTAGGCGACAGGACTGCGGCCGTAGAACCGTTTAAATGTTTTGGAAAAATGAAACTGGTCTTCGAAACCGAACATGTCGCTGATCTCCTTGATGGTCAACTGCGGGGTGTTTATGTATGTTTCCGCTTTTGCCAATTTATACCGCATAAATGAACGGGCCGGCGATTCGCCGAGAAATTGTTTGCATTTATGCGCCAGCGAACTTTCACTCATATTCATGTCCGCGGCAATTTTCGGAACATTCAGCTTGCCATGTATATTTCTTTCAAAGAGCGAGAACAATGCGCTTTTTAGCGCCTCGTCACTTAAATTCCTGTTGAACAGCGGCGACAATCGATCCTGCGGGAACAGAAAAATTATTTCCCAGAAAAAAGCCTGAAAAAGACCGTCCAGCACATAATACAGTCCATAATCGCGTTCCGCGGACCCCGTCTTGACCAGCGGTTTCAATGTGGAATCATAGAATATATCAACAGGCAAATTAGCGTCCTGTCTGGCGGATATCACGTCAGCGACGTTGTTTTCTTCAGCGGAGCCGGCTTCGGTCAGCAGGTTAAATATGGCATTGATGAATTTTTCCGTTGGGAAGATAATTTTCTGCTTTGCAATGTCAATATTCTCCCGGAACAGCCGGTGTTTCACATTTGATTTATCCTGTCTTTTCAGTACAAATGCCATCACTATATATTCGGTTCCTACATGCAGAATATCCTGATGCCAGTCCCCTTCCTGGACCAGCAGCAGCTCGCCGGCCTGTACTGACACCACCTGTCCGTTCAACAGGCACTTATAGTCTCCGGTCCTGGGAATGACGATTTCATAGGACGGGTGACAGTGCTTCCGATAGGTAAAATCCTGCTTGGATTTAAAAAATTGGATTGAGGTTAAAATTGGTTCATAAGAATTTACCGCCATCACATCATAATAGCTGATCGAAGTTTTTCGCCTGAAAAGATTGTTTTCTTCTTTATAATACATAACCTGTTTCCCGATATGTTTGCAATGATAAAATATAACTTACCGCATACAGTGATTTTTTCCATAGCGTCAACAACAATTCCTGCTCAGCGTTCTCCCGCGGTCGCTGGATCTACAATTTAAAAATCATAATTATAATCAATCTTTCCGGAAAAGATTATTGAACGTTGCCGGTTTTGATTTAATTTAATCTTGCGTTGCAATAGTTCGATTTTGAAACAACCGTTAAAATGAAGGAGGAATATTATGCCGGAGTTTGGAACACCCTTTGCCGTGCTGGCGGAAAAACGCAAACTTACCAAGGCGGAGCTGGTCCGTGCCGTTCGCTTTATGGTTTCCGCAGAATATGAAGCTGTTCAAATGTATATGCAGCTGGCTGAATCCATAGACAATAAGCTGGCAATTGAAGTCCTCAAAGATATTGCCGATGAAGAGCGGGTTCACGCCGGAGAATTTCTGCGTCTGTTGAAAGAACTTGCCCCGGATGAAGAAAAGTTCTACAAAGCAGGTGCAAAAGAGGTTGAAGAAGAAATCAAAAAACAGAAATAGCGCGGCGGCTATTTCTGAGAATAAATTTCACCCAGCCCTCGTTTAGCGGGGGCTGTCTTGTAGTATTGAATAGCTTTGGGATAAAAGTCTTTGAGTTCCTGAAGCCGTTTTTCTCCCACCGGATGGGTTGACAACAGCTCTTTTACCCGGCTGTTGCTGCCGAGCTTGCCGAATTTGTCCCAGAAAGTCAATGCAGCGGCAGGATCATAACCGGCTTTGGCCATAAAAATCATCCCGAGCTGGTCCGCCTCATATTCCTGAGTACGGCTGTACGGCAGCATGGCGCCGACTTCTGTTGCTATGCCGTAAGCCTCCTGTGCGCCGGGAGTTTTAGTGAAAATGGATAATGCGGTGCCGCCGCTGCTCTGAATAATCCCCTGGGACATTCTTTCGCCGGCATGGCGCGCGACAGCATGTCCTACTTCATGACCGACAACTGCGGCCATTTCCGCATCATTGGCGAAATATGGAAAGATGCCGGTTGTCGCCGCGACTTTTCCGCCGGGCAGACAGAATGCGTTAGGCTCTTTTACTTCAAAAACCTTAAATTCCCAGTTATATTCCGGTTTTTCAGCAGCATTTGCAATATTCTTTCCAACCCGGTTAAGCGCCCCGGTCATTACTGAATCTTTGGTCACTTTTGTAGTTTTACACATTTCCTGCCAGGCTTCTTCGCCCATCTGGTTTTCACTGGATTCACTGGACATCATCAGTTGGCTTCGACCGGTATAAGGAACACTGCGGCAGCCGGTTACTGTAACCATTACTGCCGCTATAAAAAAAAGATTATACAAAATACGATTAATCATAGCACCCGTTCTATTTTAAATTCCAGACTAAGAATATAATTTAAAGAGAGCAAAATTCAATATAAAGAAAAACCGGAACAGAGGTTATTCTGTTCCGGTATATTGGAATCCTGGTAAAAGTTAAAGTTTGCCGTCAACCCAGAGCTGCTGGAAGCCCCATGAGTTCTTGCCGCCGGCATCATTGATGTCTTCCTTCAGTTTTCTGACGTCGCCCTGAATTCCGTCTTTGATTTTGGTATCCGGTTTGATGGAGGTACATTCCGCGACCAGCACCAGTTGCGACAGCTTGGTGGATTCGGATTCCGTGGAGAAGAGCCATCCGATAAACGGGATGTCCTTGACAAACGGCACACCGCCGACACTGCGGACCACATCACGCTTTTCCAAGCCTCCGATATAGAACTGGTTGGCATCGTTGCTGATCATGATTTTGGTCTGAACAGTATTGCTTTTCGCAATGCGCGGAGTACCGTTGGAGTTCCAGCCGATCAGCGAATCATTAGTCATGATTACGTCCATAATAGTTTGATCTTCGCAAACTGACGGGCGCATGGTGATCTTGAATCCGTATGCATTAGGAGCGGCTTTAGTTACGATCTGATAGCCCTTGTAAAGAGTCATGTTAGTGTCGGCAGCCCAGCCGGTCTGCTCTACCCAGTTATAGTTGTAATAATATGCCGGAACACCGCCCGGGTTATTGGGAGTACTGGCGTAAGTGTTGTTCTGGTTCAGCGTAACGTTGCTGTCGCCGACATCCACGAATTTTTCAAGCTTGAATCCGCCGGCTTCGATTTCCTGTCCGAAATTTGCACCGCCTTTAAGAAAGGTGATGTTCGTATTGGTCAATTTCAAGTAATATCTGACCAGACTGCTGCCGGTGACGGTGGATTTAACTACCGTAAAACAGGCATTGCCTGAAGTGTCCGGAGCGGAAAAATCGATTTTGGTGCCGTTGGTATCATAGGCCTTGATGCGATAGTAGTCTTTGCTGTTGCCTTGATATGGATTTGAATAAGGCGGAACCCCGGCAGTGCCGGAAAGCACGAACTTCTGATAGGTAAGCGCCTGATATTCCGCACCGATGGTTTGATCAGGAATTTTGTTGCCGTATTGTTCATTAAAAATATTGGTTCTTCTTTCGATAGTGCCGATGCGTTCGTTTCTCACCGCAAGGTCGCCGGTGGTTAAAACACGGGCTTTGCCCTTGGCGGTCAGGAAATCCAGGTATTTGGAATTCCATTTGGGGTTGAAGTTCATAAACTGGGTTTTGGATGAACCGCTCTGGTTGACGCCTCCGGAGTAGGTCGACGTCCAGTTACTGCGGTAACGTCCGCCGACGGAGAAAATATCTGAACCTTCGTTGTTTTTCCAGGACTGGAAATCCGCACCGATTTTCCCGTCATTTTCAGCATATATTTCATAAACAGAATATTTGACGGAAACTTCGTTGTTGGGTACGTCATATTGTTTCAGCATATACTCAATGTTCTTTCTGGAATATGACGGAGTATAGAAGAATACGCAGTTCAGCAGCGGATCATAAACTACGGTATCTTTTCCCTGCTGGAGTTCGAGAACGTCGCCGGGAACATCCGAGCCGACTTTCCTGATCATATCCGACAGCATTCTCGCTGAAGTATATGACGGGAAATAGAAGTATCTTTTCTGGCCGGATGATGACGTCATCTGCGGCTGGTCCAGCGTTGCGACTATTTCGTCAATGCTCATGCCGTTAATGTGTTCCTTAAAACGGAATTCTTCTGCTGAAACCAGCAGGATTCCAGTCCCGTCATTCAATTTGGCACATTCCACCGTGGTGTTGTTCTGCGCTACCCGCAAAGATTGCACGGCTGTACGGATGTACGGGCGCATTTCATAGGGAGATGCGTTTTTAAGCATATATGTTTTGGTGACGACGTAAGGGTCGTTGTTATCACGGAGAAAGTGTACTTGATCCGTGTCATTTTCCAGATTTAGCCGGATTTGAGCATCAATCAGCGTATCTAGATATGGCCTGGAGGCATTGACATTATTGGCCCGCGGCGCAGGTTGCTGCACGGCGGCAAATTGCCCGTAGCCGGCTACCGCCGCCACCGTTAACACAGAAGAAATCAGCCATTTAAGTTTCATAATTCTTTCTTTCCTTAATATAAATTATTGATATTTAATATTATTTCTTTTGAGTGTTATTTGTTGTATCTTTCCCCGCAAAAAAGCTGTTCGGGGCGATGTTTCCATTCGTAGCCGTATCTTCATTGGACGCGTTGCTTCCGGCTTTCACGGAAGTATCAATTGTTTTCTCTGCAACTACCGGCGGACATCTGTGTGTCCCAGTCTGCGGAGTTGCATCCGCAGCGGACAGCTTGCTCTTGATCGCATCTTCTTCTTTGCCCATTTCCGTCGCGGAAATCACCCTTCTGGCAAACGGGGAAAGCGAAGATTCCGGATGCACCAGACGGGCATCGGCGGAGACAAAGTAGAAAGTCCTGTCTTTTACCGTCGTTTCGGTGCTGAAAAGATATTTGATATAGGGAATATCGCAAAGGAACGGGATCCCGATAGTTTCAGAGGTGTTTGATTCAAGGCTCCATGACGCCAGCATTCTCTCGGTCTTAAAAGCCAGAGTTATGTCAGAAGTCACGTTGCTGTATTCGGTAAGTTCGTCCCCGACATTATTACGTTCAACAACATTGTTGGTTGTGATGTGGTAATTAAAGATGATTGCACCGGAGAGCAGTTTTTCATACGCCTCGCGATTGAATTCCAGTTCCCCGTTTTTGCCGATGCGGTCCTGCGGGCTGTGAAAGCAGATGGTCGGACTTTTCACTACCAGACTCATTGCGGTATTGGCGCCGATGACCACTGAAGTCTTGTCGGTTTCGCCTTTCATGATATTTTGATATTGAGGAGCAAAATTTACGGTATGAGAAGCTAATTCATCATTAACTACTGTCAAGCTTGCAGTTGAAGAAAGTTTAGCCAGGCCGGATTGCTGCAGTACCCTGACAAAACTCATGTCAAACTGTGGAGCAACAAAGAATCCGCCAAATGAGTATGAAACATTGCTGAATGCTTCAAGCCCTTTCTGAAACAAGGAATTCGATATCGAATCCGTGCCAAGGAAATTCAAAGATTCCAGCCCGGCGGAGAACATATTCAGGCCCGGACCGTTTTTCCACGCCAGATAATCAATCCCGATATCGCGGAGCGTGCTTTCTCTGATTTCAAAGACATTGATATTAATATTAACCTGCGGAACCGGGCGGTCAAAACGCTGTACCCAGGTCAGCAGATCGCCGGAGTCGGACGGGGAATCTTTCCAGTAAATGATATTGGATTCCGGATTCCGGTAAACCTGACCGTCACCGCTCTTAACCGCGTTATTCAGCAGATAAACCATTTCTTCGGTGGAACGGTATTTCGGTTTGTAGGCATAACGGAAAATGCCGGTACCTTCGATCAGTGACCCCTCAGTGTCTCTTATGCCTGGCCGGTCAAACTTCTGAATCATGTCATCAATGTAAGGCATCATTTCCGGTGGCGTCGTCACCACCAGAAAAAACTCTTTTCTTGGTTTGTAGTTCAATCTTTCCACGCTGGACTGTATGTCATACCGCTTCACCGCGCCAAGCACCCATGGCACCAGGTCGTCTGCCCGCATATGTTTCAGTTCATAGATCTTGGTAACCATATAAGGCTGCGCATCGTCCTGTTTGAACCGGATTTTTTTAACCTTCTCTGCAAGCAGGCCGCCGCATTGCATCAACAATAATGCAGTGACTGCGGCCACTAACCATTTCTTTCTCATTTGAAATCCTTCCTTTTCAGGTTTTTATTTTTAGTTCTTACATCGCTACAACATTATCATCCAATAATTAGGATTGTGTTAGGGTAGAATTTAATTTGCTTTAGAAAAATGATAGAATAAGCCTTTTCAGGTTTTAAATCAATTAACTTTAGGTGAAAACTAACGTTAATCTTAAACAAACAGTTTAATAACAATGCAAAATTCAAAGATTTTAAAAATCTGTAATTCATAAATTCTTACAGCTTTTTCCCGGATTAAATTTAATCTTTATTACGTTAAGAAATTGAACGGTTGCAAATTCTGTTCTGATTAATTCAGCAGAACATGGCGCATGGCGGCGGTGGAAACAAATTGATGGGAATTCCAGCCGTGACTTATTCCGGCCTGGATGTTTTCCAGTCTGTCGTCAACATAAAAGCAAGGTTTTCCGTACCGGGCCTCAAACGCATCATACATTGCCGCTCCGGGTTTTCTCGACTTGACTTTGAAGCTGAAAATACCGCCGGTGACCAGATTGGCAAAGGATAGTTTACGGTAAACTTCCAGGAGATGAATGCTGGAAGTATCGGAAAAGAATATCAGCCGGTAACCGGAGCCAGCCAGTTCTGACATCAATTCAGACATTCCTGCCATATCGCCGCCGATAATTATATTCCAGCCGTCAACCATTTCATTATCAGTAAATCTGCCGCCGGTTGCCATACGGAACTCCGCCAGCCATTCTTTATCGTCAATCAAGCCGCATTCAAATTTCTCCATGGCGTGTAAAAAATTTGCCGGGATTTCTGATAATCCGTTAAACCCGAAATATCTGCAACATAAATCATGGCGGATATTCAGACAGACGCCTCCGATATCAAGCGCAATTATCTTTTCACTCACGAACCGCTCTCCGTTTTATGGTATTTCCAAAACTGTTTCAAATTCCGTAAGACATTTGCAGCCGTCCGCGGTTACCACCACCATGTCCTCCAGCCGCATTCCGCCCCATTCCGGATAGTAAACCCCCGGTTCTACCGTAAGGACCTCGCCGCCGCTTAACGGCGTATGATTTTTCGGACCCAGTCGCGGGTTTTCGTGAATTTCCAATCCGACGCTGTGTCCGAGGCTGTGGAAAAAACCGTAATTGCGACCGTCTTTGCGACCAGTGGGGAAACCGTATTCTTCAAGCATTTTTACCGCAAATATGTAGATTGCCGAGGGAACTGCTCCAACTTTGATTAATTCTTTTGAGCAGTCTCTGGTCGCCCTCACCGCGTCAAACGCTTTTTTTACGATTTCAGGAGCGCTGCCTTTGACGAAAGTACGGGTAAGGTCACCCCAGTAACCCGCTTCCGCAAGTCTTGGAAAAATATCAATCACCAGCGGTTGAGACATGACCAGCGGCCCGGAGCCGGTGTTGTGAGGTTCGGCGCTGTGAGGTCCGCAGGCGACAATGGTTGATTCCGCCATTGCTCCGAACCGCATAAGTTCAAGATTGATTTCAGAACGCAGGATTTCGGAAGTAAGCGGCTCGCCTTTCCAGGCCAGCGCTTCATTCGACCAGGAGCAAACTTGTGCTTCAGAAAGAATTTCAAAGGCCCGGCGCATACCTTTTTCTGTTATCCGCATGGCAAGAGTTATTTTGCCGACTTCCAGCGAGGACTTATAACGCCTTTCCGGGAAAAAATCGTCATTTTTACAAATCACTTTCAAGCCGGCGCCGCGCAGCGCGTCCGCCAGGTAGAGCGGAAAATCATTCGGTACATTATATTCTGCAACCCCCAGACGGTTTGCCAGCGCTTGAATAGCCTCAACCATGCCGCCGCTGCCGGTGGAAAAATCCTCCAGCCGGTGAATTTTTACATCGGGATGTCGTTCGCGAATGCCGCGGTCATGTTCCAGCGCCGAGAGAATGATTCCTTTTTCACTGCCGCAACGAAAGAAAATAAACGCATCGGGAGCGCGAAAACCGGAGGCATACAGCATATCTGCGGATTTCTCGCTGTCAGCTACAATCAAATCTGCTTTTTTCATTTTCCGGCTCTCTAATCCTTCATTTTTCATTTGCAAAAACAGCAACCCAAGCCATATTCCATGAATGAACGAAACATATAGTATAATAGAAATTAATAATTTATCAATTCTCAAAGAGAGTAATCATGACAACCGGAACTGTTTTTCTTTATATTTTGATATTCCTTGGATCGTATCTGATCGGCGCCATTCCCTGGGCCTACCTGATCGGCAAAATGTATGGGCTTGACCTCCGCAAGGAAGGCAGCGGCAACATCGGCGCCACCAATGTCACCCGGGTGATCGGCAAATTCTGGGGCAGGGTCTGCTTTCTGCTGGATATGATTAAAGGTTTCCTGCCGGTGTTTATCGTTACCATGCTGATTAAACAGCAAATCATTGCCGATATTAATGACCTGGCCCAGATCGTCGCCGCCGGCGGCGCGGTAATCGGCCATATGTTCTGTGTTTTTCTCAGATTCAAAGGCGGCAAAGGCGTTTCCACTTCCGCCGGATGTCTGCTGGCAATGGCCCCTTATTCATTTGCCATTTCCGGTATTGTATGGATAATAGTCTTCCTGATCGGCAGATATGTCTCGCTGGCCAGCATCGCCGCCGCTGCGGTGCTGCCTGTCAGCGCAACGTTTTTTTCCATGATGAAAGTAAATGATAGAGCGATATATCCGGTGTCAATTTATATCCTGATTTTCCTTTATATCCTGGCAATGCTGGCGATATTGAAGCATACCGGTAATATAAAACGGCTGATCAACGGAACCGAACATCGCTTTGATAAGAAAAACCAAACGGCAGAGAAAGAAAATCCCAAATGAAAGTTACAGTATTAAGCGACGGCGCCTGGGGAACGGCTTTAGCGCTTGTTCTTTGCGCCAACGGACACGATGTCTGCATGTGGGGGCCATTTCCAGAATATCTGGCTCAAATGGAGTCAGCCCGGGAGAATTCCCGTTTTCTGCCCGGCGTAATTTTGAGCCGGAATTTAAAGTTTGACCATAATATCGCAACCGCGGTGCAGGATAGCGGTATTCTGCTGCTGGCGACTCCGTCGCAGTATATGCGAAGCGTACTGTTGAAATTAAAAGACCATTTCAATCCGCCGCAGCACCTGCTGGTAAATGTCGCCAAAGGTATCGAAAATGATTCGCTGCTTAGAATAAGCCAGATTTGCACTGAAGTGCTGGGCCAATCCCGCTATGTGGCGCTTTCCGGCCCAAGTCATGCGGAGGAAGTCTCCCGTGAGGTTCCGACTGCTGTGGTCGCGGCCTCTGCGGATATAAAACTGGCGGAGCAGGTTCAGCAGGTTTTCATGAATGATTATTTCCGGGTCTACAGCGCGACTGACTATGTAGGGGTTGAACTCGGCGGCGCGTTGAAAAATGTCATGGCGATTGCCGCCGGTGTGATTGACGGCATGAAGCTGGGGGATAATCCGAAAGCCGCCATGATGACGCGCGGCATCGCGGAAATGAGCCGGCTCGGCGCGGCATTAGGCGGCGACCCGAAGACTTTCGCCGGACTCAGCGGCATCGGCGACCTGATTGTCACCTGCTGCAGCGGACACAGCCGCAACCGCCATGTCGGCGAAGAACTCGGCCGCGGGAAAAAAATTGATGAAATCCTTAATGCCATGGGCATGGTCGTTGCTGAAGGGGTGAAGACTGCAAAAAGCGCATTCTGCCTGGCCCGGCAGGCTGGAATCGAGGTTCCGATCATAGATCAGGTTCATGCCGTGCTGTATGAAGGCAAAGAAGTTAAAACTGCGATTCGTGAGCTGATGACCAGAAAAGCCAGAACCGAAATGGAATAGCATTGAATAAATTTAAGCTCCGGCGATGCGACATATTGTTCTAGATATTCGATATTCAAGCAACGAAAACACGGAAAATCATGCTTGCCCCCGATATTCCTCTTTACCGTAAATTAATGACCAGTGTTTCATCGGAAAAGGCTGGATAGACCCTTATTTTAAAATCCCGCGACTGAAAATATCAAAATAAGAAGCGTAAATAGAAGTAAATTAATGAATTTACTCACAAAAAAGATAAATAAATGGGCAGACCAGAATGGCGCTAAGTTAAGAATTCTTGAGCTCATTATTGCCGCTTTTTCGACTAACTCCAGTTGTTACAATGCTAGAAATCTTTCTTGATAAATTTACCAACCGCTTCAGACCGGCGTTCCGACTCTTTAATAAAAGATATTAGAAAATACATAAAGCAAGCTCAAAATAAGTCTTAACTTCGCGGCATTCTATACAGACCCCGTATAGTATATCAATGTATAGTATAACCCCTCAATATTCGTTCGATATTCGGTGGGACATTTTCAGTCGGCGCACCTCACTAATCAATACTCAATTACTTTAACCTCTGCAAGACTAAGAATATTCGGGCCGGAAATATTCACATATCTGCCATTAATACCTCCTGGAGTTAAAGTTGTTGATGAAGTAGGAGAATTTGTTTGAAAATTAAACCAAACAAGCGCGCCGTTTCCATCAAGGATATAAACAAAATAGTTGCTTAATCTTTCCGGCGCTGAATCCGTCCGGTTCCAGATTTTAATCTGTCCGATGTTATAGTTGTTGCCTAAATCAACTTGCCACCATGGCGCTGAATCCGTTAAACTAGTATGCGTTACCGAGTTATTGTAGAAATTTCCATCCGTATTGCCATCAACGGCGCGGCTCGCCGTTGCATTGGAGTAAGTTGAGCTTTGAGTCGCCGTTTTACCCATGGCAATATTATTCAATTTCGGATAAACCTGAACTTCCGCCAGAGTCAGGATGTTCGGACAGGAAATTTTCACATACCGTCCGTAATCTCCTCCGGGCGTAAGCATAACCGACGGAGTGGGATACGGCGCTTCAAGATGCGACCAGACTACATTGCGGGACTCATCCAGAATATAAACATAGAAGTTGCTCAATCTGTTTATGTCACAATCAGTCCGGTTCCAGATGTTAATCTGGTTTATGTTGAATGTTTCTTGCAGATCAACTTCCCACCATGCGTTGCTCATGCTGGTGCATGTTACTGAGCCGTTCCAGTAATTTCCATCCGTATTACCGTCAACGGCGAGGTCCGCAGTGGCGGCGAGATGGGTTGAACCTTGAGTCGCCGTTTTACCCATGGCAATATTATTCAATTTCGGATAAGCCTGAACTTCCGACAGGCTCAGGATATTCGGCCCGGAAATTCTCACATATCTTCCGTATTCCCCTCCGGGAACCAGCGTAACCGACGGAGTGGGATACGGCGCTTCAAGATGCGACCAGACTACATTGCGGGACTCATCCAGAATATAAACATAGAAGTTGCTCAATCTTTCCGGCGCGGAATCAGTGCGGTTCCAGATTCTAATTTGGTTTATGTTGAATGTTCCTTGCAGATCAACTTCCCACCATGCGTTTGTTCCGCCAAGACCGGTATGCGTCACCGAGTTATTGTAGTAATTTCCATCCGTATTGCCATCAACGGCGCGGCCTGCAACGGCGGTGGAATAAGTTGAACTTTGAGTTGCCGGCTTGCCATAGGCGACATTTATGCCAGTATCCAGAGCCCCCATGCTGTTATATATTGCGGTACTCAACGGATAACGGTTATCGCCGCTTTGGCTGACAATATATTCAGCGTCCAGAGCCCAAACCATAATGCCGCCCAGACTTTTTTCATACATCAGCATAACAGATTCCTCCATCTGCTGCTGATTGGGATAAGTTACAAATGCATCATTTGCGGAACCGCTGACGTTATAGGATAGGTAAGGAGCTTTGTGGTCATTGTACCACATTTTAATGCCGTCAGTCCAGTAGATGGAATTAAGAAGCGCATTATAGTTGATTGGTGTCCTTGGATTGGTGTCGGCATTCCCTGACGCATATTCCTGTTCCGGTCCGGTGACTCCATCGGAACTGTTTTTTCTCAAACCTTGTTTTATTCGCCCGTAAAAAGGTACTCCGAGGCCGATTTTGCCAGCCGGGATGGCTGCGCTGTTTATTGCATACCAAAGATGTTCTTCCTGAGATTGATTGTTGCCGTAGTTCCCGAAAGTCTTATCGGGCCCCTTGCGGACGCAACTGTTAAACCATGTTCGAGTTGACGGATTTCCGCTATAATAACCATTATCATTGTCATAACACATGAAATTGATCTGATCGACTTTTTCGTATATGGTCGCATAGACATTTCTCAACGGGAGCACCCCTGCGATAGTGATAATTTTTGTCGGCATGGCGTTTCGCAATTTGGTGATGAACCCAGGAAATTGTGTTTGAAAAATATTATATGAACTGCAGTTTTCCCAATCAATATCAATGCCATCATAGTTGTTGCTGTTAACAAAATTGGCCAATATTGAGATAAAACTGTCAACATAAGTACTGGTGGTATTAGTTTCCATTACGCCTGCTTCTGTGCTGCCTAAAGTTATTAATGCCTTAACTCCATTATTGTGCGCTGCATTTACAAATGCGGTTTTATTATTGTTTATAGCATAGGAAGAAGTATCAATTCCGGGTGTTCCATTGCTGAAAGTGGGCTTTATGCAGAATTGAGTAACGTGCGTGTATTTATTCCAGGGAACGGAATTAAGCGGAAATATTGTGAGGGCCGGATTAAAATAATAAGCGGTTCGCCATTTCTGGGTAGCTTCCATGGTTAAGCAAGGAAACACATAACTTAGAATTACTAAAAGAAGCACAATTACTTTATTATATTTTGGCATAACAATTTCTCCTTTTAGATTTTTTCTATTTGGGGCATGATGAAATATTGAAGACGTTTGCTGTAAATTATCCGATAAATACTCTCTGCTTTTTTCATTTATTTCTAGAGAGGAAAGCGTTTTATCGCACACCCGGTTAATGCCGGAATTTCATTCCCGAAGTGTCAAGATTCACATAACTGAGCAAATTTCAAAACTATTGGCTTTTGCTTGTTAATAACTTTGCGCTTTGCTTATCAAGCTCTTTTTGACACGCCGCTGCAATTTTTTGCCGAAAAAATTGCAAAAATTCAGAAACTTATATACATACCGCCCTGTTCGTATTTTACGGCATTCTATAACTTCGTATGCTTTTTTTGCTGCAACTCAGTGGCCTGAGAAATTTAACCTAAAAACTGATTAGGCTGATCTCTTCGTATTGTCTTTCTCGACTTTATTTCGCAGTATTCCTGTCAGATTCAGATTTTGTTTCGGAAGCTATCATTGCGTCTAATTGTGCAGTGTTTGAAATAATGGATTTATAGAGTGCGGTTGAGAGTTGATAACGATCTTCGCCGTTGCGCTCCGGCAAATACTCTTCCTCCAATGCATAACATCCCATTCCTCCAATGCCGTTTGCTTTTGCCCATTTGACAGCCTCCATGATCTGGCGCGGGTTGGTATAGGTGACGTATGCGTCCTGAGCAGCATTCTCCCCCGTATAGGCGATGTATGGAGTTTTGCGTCCTTCATCCCATATTTTTTTGCCTTTAGTCCAGTATTCTGACTTTTGCAGCGCCGCCCAGTAGGTATAGTTCAATATTTTCGATTTGTCAAGCCACATGCGAACTGGCGAACGGGTTAACTGCTCCGGCCCGGTAACGCCGCGGTCACTGTCTTTTCGCGGCGCTTTCACGATGAAGCCATAAAATGGCATCAGTATGCCAAGTTTGTTTTTCGGTATGCCTCTTCTGACACTAACCCAATAGACTTCTTCTTCTATTGACCTGAGATTGGCATAGTCGCCCAGTCTCATTCCTTGCCCTGAGAGGAGCGCGGAATTGAATCCAAGCCGGTTTATTTCTTGTCCCGCATAATCCTGTCCGCTCCAGTCATAGCACATGAGATTGATCTGGTCCAATTTATCAACCACGCTATTTATATATTTCGCAGACTTCAAGCTTGCGGCAAAGGTGATAGCGTACTGGGGGGCGGGCAGGGCATCGCGAAGCATTGTCACAAAATTGACGACCCTGTCAACAGCCAGTCCCTCTTCCCAGTCAATGTCAATGCCGTCGTATTCTTTACTTTTAATGAATTGAGCAAGTTGTTTTACGAATGCGTCAATATTGGCCGGAGATGTGTTGTTGTCCATTGCGGCCACCTGATTCGTACATATAATCAGCGCAACAAGCGCTTTAACTCCGGCCTGATGCGCCTCGTTTGTAAACTCTGCCGCATTGGCGTCAATCTGGTAAGTCGAAGAATCAATGCCGGGAGCGCCATCGGCATTAATTTTCGGCAGAATATTAGCATGAATTACATGGGTATATTTTGACCACGGAATAGCGGATACTGGCATCTTTTTATTGTTCAGCGCATCCAACTGATTATAATATCCGGTATTCCAAAGGTTTAACCCGCCGGGCGAATTGCCACTCCTGGAAGTTGGAGCGTCATCGGCAACGCTGCTTAAGAAACTTATGCCAGTACTCAACGCAAGCGCTGCTGATATTTTTACCAATTCATTAAACATGATTGCCTCTATAGTTTTTCTTTATTTTTATCTTGTGCTGATTAGTTTATTGCCAGATATTTATCGTATTCCCGGAGATATCTCGATTCCCTGTGTTTCTGGCATAAATATTTGCTTCGATGCTTTTGCATTTTGAAACATGCCCGTCAGCAAAGAGCATATTTACTTGTGACGAATGCCTGTAATCCATATCCAGAAAAGAATCGTAATCACCTTTGGCTAACGTTTTAGCTTTGCCGTCCGCGATTACTGCACATTCAGAAGTTTTTTTACATTTGTTAATTTTCTTGGGTTTAGTGTCCGCACTATAAGGAACTGGCGGAGTTCCGGAAAACCAGCCGATGCGATTTGAGTACATATAATTCGAAAACAGGTACGGAGTTGCCGCATCATATCTTTCATTCTCATTTGATTTGCAAGTAAATATTGGCGCGGTATTGCTGTTTAACCATTGCTGCCCTTTAGTTACATAGGGATATAGGCTGGACATCCAATAAACGTTCGTAAGTCGCCAGTTGCTGTGAGGATATCTGTCCAGCGGCATCCAGTCCGCATTATCATTAGTATAGATGATGATTGCGGAACCCAAGTTTTTCAGATTGTTTTTGCAAGTTGCTTCCTGCGCTTTCATTCTGGCCTTATTCAATGCAGGCAGCAGCATTGACGCAATAATTGCGATGATAGCGATCACAACCAGGAGTTCGATAAGTGTGAATTTTGTTTTTTTCATCTTTAATCCCTCTGTTAATTGCTGATTCGTTTTACACTCGAACTTTTTCATTTTTCATTTCCTTCAATTTGTGGTTTATGCTTTGCATTAAGCTGTTAAAACAAACTTCTTTTCATTATAATTAAAAATCCAGGAACAGTTCAGGTTTTACTAACAGCACCTGTTCTGTCATGTCGTCTCTTGAATTTTCTTTTAACAGTTTGAACGCATTCACTCCCAGCAGCTTCGGATTATAAACTATCCCATAACCGGAAATTTTTTCGCCTGCCATATATGTATTAATCAGTATCGGATTCCAGCTCCCGTGCTCCATTAAAAAAGCATTCACGCTTTCTCTTTCTTTTAAGCTGCCGACAACAAGCAGTTCAGGACGCTTTTCCGGCTCCATCTCATACAGTTTGCAAAGCTGTTCTTCAATCAAGCTGTCAATTGGAATGGGGTATTGCGGGAACTTATATTTTTCAGCGAACTTCATGATGCCTTCAATGAAAATGTCTGTTCTTCCTATACACGGAACGTCCGTTCTGGGCTGCATCCTATAAGAAACATATGCAATCCGCTTTATATTTCTCTGAAAACAACGTTCAAGGACAGTGTCTATGGCATATTTTAAGTCGAAACCTACAAATGGCAATGGAGTGTTCACATAACAAAAATCAGAAGTCACTATCGGAATATTATGCTTCCGAAGACCTTGCATTTCCTCCTCATTAAGCGCTGATAGCAGCAACAGGCCAGAAAGCCGGTTAGATGAGGCTAAATAACGGAACACGGAATTGGTTGACGGGGCAAGCGAATAATCGTGACACATGAACAGGCTTAAATGATAGCCGCCGGCTGATGCCGCGTCCCTGAAGCTTTCCATGACTCCGGCTATCCACGGATCTGTCAACTTCACGCTGTCAGTTATTACGACGCCAATATCGCATGAGACCAGGCCGGCATATTTTACCACCATCGTTCCGCGCCCCTGTATCGGCTTTAAAATTCCATCCTCCGTTAATTCAAATACCGAACGCCTCAGTGTATTGCGCGAAACCCTGAATGTTTCCATCAGTTCTTGTTCGCGCGGCAGTACTGCCGGTTTATTTTCCTCAATATATTTTACCAGATGTCTTTTTACTTTCTCGTAAAGAGGCTCTGCTGTCGCTTCAGCTAGCATACAATAGCTCCATTTAGAAAGAAGTTTATTGGAACATACCATTAAAGATACCATGCGTTTTGCATTTTGTCAAGACCTTTTTTTTAAAGATACCATTAAAAATACCATCAAACTGAAGGAATAATAAAATTATATAAAAAACAGCGAGGTTTGAAAAATTCATTTTACCGCCATATTTGAGACTGATTTAACAATTCCGATTGACAAAAGCTCTAACCCAACTTCCGCTGACAAAAAAATGACATGTTTATAATCAACGACTTAAGTGTAACGGTGGCACTACAGTCGTTTCACATCTTCCGTCTGAGGCATTAGCGCGGATCGGCAGGCCGGTCAGTTTAATACCCAGGACATCATAAATCAAACTTTGCTTTTCGTCTGGTCGTCCCGGTCTGCGGATACGTCTCACCATACCGTCCCGGGACGGAATGATGAGCGTACTGTAACAATGGGTTGCCAGTATCCGCCTGACTTTTCGCCAGCTTACTTCATAGCCTGACAATCTGAGCGAATATTCAATCCAGTGCAGGATGTGATAAGCAAGGATGGTAATCCAGATATGTCCGTCGCGACGGTCTTCAGTATAGTGATAAAACGGACGCAGTCCGAGGTTGCTTTTCAGCAGCCTGAAGGCATCCTCGACCCAGGTCAGTATTTCTGCAGGGCGTCCAGGATTAAATCGTATGTTTTGTCCGCCTGGGACAACATGAACTTGTAATATTTTTTCCCCTTGTCCTGCCGGGCTTTCTGTATTGAGTTGAAGTATGAAAGTTTGTTTTCATTGAATACTATTACAGGGAAATATCCTCCGCTGATCAATATTTTATTCATTATAAGTCTTCCAGTCCTGCCGTTGCCGTCAAGAAACGGATGGATGTACTCATATTTTTTATGAAAATCAAAAGCCAGTATCAGCGGATGCACTTTGCCGGAGCTGCTCCTGTACCATTTCAACAGATTATTTAACTCATCCTCAACACATTCCGGCGCAGCAGTCGGGCTGTTGCCTATAATATTCGGGATTTGCTTGAACCCTTTTGGATATGCTTCGCCGTTCTCCATACTCAGGCCGTCTGTCAGTATGTAATAGAGTCTTTTGACGGAAGGGATGTTGAACTTAAACCCTTTACGGATGTAATCGAAAGCGTTGACGGAATTCAACACTTCCCTGACCTCATTCCGGTTTTTGTATTTTGTATCACCCCTGTCGATGATTTCAAGCACCTTTTCCCTGGGTATCTTTGAGCCTTCAATGTTGTTTGAATTGAAAATAAATTCCTTGGCGAATTCAGAATAGATAATATCGTGGCAAGCCTTGGCTTCCATAAGATTATTTATTTTTATGGACTTTCTTTCCGTGTCGAAAGGAAGCTCTTCACTGTAGGAGATTTTATCCATTATATCGGAGATGAATTTTTTTCTGAAAGAAAACTCCATTTCAGTTAAAGATTCTATATTGTCCATGAGGTATTTTTCTTTTGAAATTGTCGGCAGCTTTTTGCCGATATGCTGCTTGATTAAAAAATTCCCTCCCATCAGACTGATCTTTTTTACAAAAGAAACATAATCTCCATTAATGCCGGATTTAATTTCCAGATAGCTCATGATGTCACCAATATTTTACCCTTTTGGCAGTAATTCATTTAATCATATATTATACTTAATAATAATCAATAAATCAAATATATTTACCGCAAAGGCAGGAAAATAGTAATTTTTTATGACCAGGCAGGCAGGAAAATGACCAAATTTTTAAGGCGGACGCTGTTCGCAACCTGAAAAGTAGGGAGCGGAATTCTTGTACAACTACAGCACTCCTTGCGCCATTCACACCAGCCTCAAAACAACATTTAATTTGAACTTAAATATAACCGGACAGATGATATTATCACGCATCCGGCGATCGAAAACACCGAAGCCGAAGACCCGGACTTGGGATGACGTCATTGCTCTTGCATTATGATTGCGCCACACGCCAAAGTCAGACATTGCCTGACGTAAGACGGAAACAATCTCAAAACAACCCTTAACCCGGCTTCATTCCGAGCTGTCCCCGATATTGAAATCCTGTCCATCCTGTTCATCCCTGTTAAATTGGCATTTATTTTTCTTCCCCCAAAATCATAAGTTTCAAAAATCCACGTTACCGCCTCGTTTGAGCCTGACATCACGGTTTCTATTGACAAAATCACTAATTAGTAAAAAGCGCCCGCTTTGCGGGAGTTGAAAGCGAGAAAAGGGGCCAAGTGGAAAGAGGGAAACCGGAGTCCAAAATGGGTGAAATCAATTGGAAAACTTGCATCCTTCTTTTAAACAGTTAATTTATAAGCATAAACCAACTGTACGGTTTTTTTTAACGGGAGAAAAAAATGAAGATATTAGTTGTGGACAAACTGTCGGACGCGGTAAACGCGCAATTGGAAAAGCTCGGCGGCCGCGTAATCTGCAAATCAGTGTCCGCGGAGGAACTGCCGCAAAACCTCGCGGATATAGAAATTCTGATTGTGCGTTCGACCAAAGTAACCGCCGAAGCGATAAAATCCGCGCCACTGCTTTCGCTGATAATCCGCGCCGGGGCCGGAGTCAATACGATTGATCTTGATGCCGCCAGCAGTCGCGGAATCCACGTTGCCAATTGTCCGGGCAAAAATACTGCGGCCGTAGCCGAGCTTGCAATCGGTCTGCTGATTGCCGCCGACCGGATGATTGTAAATGCCGCAATCGATTTGCGAAACGGCAAATGGCGGAAAAAAGAATACAGCAAAGCCAGCGGACTTAAAGACCGGACGCTGGGAATTATCGGGCTTGGATCTATCGGCAAAGCTGTGGCCGAGCGGGCCAAAGGCCTCGGCATGAATGTGATCGCCTGGTCGCGCAGTCTGACTCCGGAAGCCGCCGAAGAGATGAAAATCGGATATTGCGCCAGTCTGCCGGAAGTTGCGGAAAAAGCCGACGCAATCAGTGTTCATCTGGCCTATGCTGCTGAAATGAAACATCTTATTGGTAAAGATTTTCTGTTCCGCATGAAAAGCGGTGGGATATTTGTCAATACCTCCCGTGGCGAAATCGTCGATAGTGCCGCGCTTAAGGATGCAATCAAAGCGCAAGGGTTGAATGTTGCTGCAGATGTTTTTGAAAACGAACCGGCGGGCGGAGAAGCTGACTTTGTCGATACCGAACTGGCTCAAATGATTACCGGGACTCCGCACATCGGGGCATCCACCGAACAGGCCTCTGAAGCCATCGCCGCAGAAGTGGTGAAAATAGTTGAATCTTACAAACGAACCGGCAGACCGTTGAATACGGTAAACATCAGCGCCAAGTCATCTGCCATCATTAATCTGGTCGTTCGTCACTATAATTGTGTCGGAGTTCTTGCCGGAGTGCTTGACAAACTCAGAAATGATGGTATCAATATTGAAGAGATGGAAAATTTGATCTTTGAAGGCGGACACGCGGCTTCGTGTACGCTCCGGCTCGATGCCGAACCAGCTCCGGAAACCATCAAATCCATTGAACAGGATAATAATATTATCAAGGTTCTATTAAACTGAACTTATTAATTTGAAGGTATTTTAAATGTCTCCAGAAAATTCGTTTGTCGCGGTACTCATCAAGATTTTTTTTCTGTTGACTCCATTTTTTATCCTGTCCATGTTTGTGGCGATGACTCAGCACATGAGCCGGTCTCAGCGTAATGCCGTCGCTGCGAAAACAATGCTGGCTAATTTAGTTATCTGTCTGCTGCTTTATTTTTTCGGAGTACCGCTGTTTTATTTTCTTGGAATTACGCTGGATGCATTCAGAATCGGGGCCGGGATTATCCTTTTCTTCACCGCATATGATCTGATTTCTGGAAAAACCCCGGCCATGCCGGATGCTGAAGAAGGCGATATCTCCGTGGTACCGCTGTCTATCCCGTTTACTATTGGCCCCGGCACAATCGGGGCGTTGCTGGTAATGGGCGGGTCGGCGACAACCGTTTCCGAAAAAATGGCTGACGTTTCCGGTATTGCGGTGGCTGTCCTGCTTGCTGGAAGTATGCTGTTTGTGGGTAACTGGATCGAACACGCTATTGGAAAAAAGGGATTGAATATACTGTCAAAACTAACCGGACTGATGCTGGCGGCGCTGGCCTCTCAAATCATTTTCACTGGTATTAAAAACTTCCTTTTCAGCAAGTAAATCAGGCATTTTCAATGAACGATAATTTCAAAGTCTTTCCCGGTAAAAGCGAAGTTTTCGCTGCGGCCGCCCGGTTTTTCTGCGACTGTGCGGCAAGCGCGGTCAAAGATTCCGGATTTTTTACCGTTGCGCTTTCAGGTGGAACAACCCCGGATGAACTGTTTGTGCTGCTGGCAAGGGAATACCGGGAGCGTATTGAATGGTCCAAAGGACATTTTTTCTGGGTGGATGACCGCTGCGTTCCGCCGGACTCCGAGTTAAGTAATTTCGGGAGAGCGGCGCGTCTGCTGCTGGCAAACGTTCCGGTGCCCCGGCAGAACATCCTCCGGATTGAAGCGGAAAAAACTGCTGCCGCTGACGATTACGAACTGCTGCTCCATAACTATAAAAGAATGCGGAGAACAGCTGAAGGCATTCCGATTTTCGACATTGTCCAGATGGGCATCGGCTATGACGGACACACCGCATCGCTGTTTCCGGACACCGCTTCGTTGAAGGAAAATCGGCGATTCGCGATAAAAGTAGGTCCTCCGGTGACTGTCCAGCCCGCCGTGCCGAGGGTAACACTTACTCTGCCGGTGCTTAATTCCGCGGCAAATTTATTTTTTCTGGTTTCAGACCATGAAAAATTTCATCTGGCGGAATATATTAGCAATTGCGGGAACCGGATAAAATATCCGGCACAGCTGGTCCGCCCCGCTGCCGGACCAGCGGTATGGTTTGTCTGCGGCTTAAACAGATAATCGGAGTATGTTATGAAAGTCATCAGATTCGACAGTGTCGGCGGAGCCAGCGGCGACATGATCCTCGGCGCACTTATCGGACTTGGTGCGGATGTGAATATTTTGAGCCGCGAACTTGCTTCGCTGCTGCCTGATGAAAAATTCAGGATAACCATTGCGCCGAAAGAATCCTACGGGATCAATGGCATTACCGCAAAAGTGGAAATCGAAGAGTTGCATTCTCATCATTCGCATGAACATCATCATGAACATGACGGACGCACTTTTGCCGATATCCGGCAAATTATCGGAAAAAGCAGATTGACGGATACGGTCAAAGCAACAAGCATTCGCGTATTTGCGGCACTTGCCGCGGCAGAAGGCAAAATTCACAATATGCCGTCAGATAAAGTGCATTTCCACGAAGTCGGGGCAGTTGATTCTATCGTTGATATCACCGGCTGCTGTCTGGCGCTGGAAATGCTTGGGGTGCAGGGGATTTCCGTTTCTCCGCTGCCGTCAGGGCAGGGAACTTTCAAATGCCGGCATGGCATATACCCGATTCCCGCTCCGGCCACCATCGAACTGATGAAAAATCTGAAATCCGTTTTGACGGATGAACCCTATGAACTGGTGACCCCGACTGGTGCCGCGTTGCTTTCAGTCTGGCCTCATGTGGAAGTTCCTGATGGAAGCAAACTGACCGATGTTGCTAACAGTTTCGGACATAGAAAGTTGGATGCCAGGCCGAACCTCCTGCGCGCAATCCTTTATGAATCTGCGGGAAATACCATGCCGGAGCATAATGACGACACTGATTCCGTTATTGTTCTGGAGACTAATATTGACGACTGTCCGGCAGAATTTATCGGTCCGCTTTTCGAACGGCTGCTCAGCGCCGGAGCGCTTGACGTCTGGACGACGCCAATCCTGATGAAAAAACAGCGGCCGGGAATCATGCTTTCCGTCATTTGCAGAAATGATTGCAGGAAAACTATTTACGATATTATCTTTCAGGAAACGACAACCTTCGGCATCCGGGAATATACGGCAGTCAGACAATGTCTTGAACGAAGATTTGAGCAAGCCCAAACGTCTTACGGCAAAGTAAAAATTAAAGTTGGCAGCAGAAACGGCAGGGACATCACCTGTTCCCCGGAGATAGACGACTGCATCCGCCTTTCCGGAGAGTCCGGCGTCGCTGTAAGAGATGTTTATCTGGCGGCGGTTAAAGCATTTAAGAGCAAGCCGTCAATTTGACAGCGACGACGGAACTATTGCATTTCGGCTTTTTGCCAGCAGCATTGCCGGAATAAATTTCTTGACCAGTTGCGGATTTACCTTGATTTTTATATTGATGCGGTTGTCTTTCATATCTACCGCGACTGATGACGGGACCAGTTCTTTGTCGTGCTGCATAAATATCTGTATGGGGTTGTCCTGCTTTTCCAGTGTCAGCAGATTGCCCGGATTTTCAGATTCTTTCAGCAGGTCCAATGCCCGCTTTGCATCAATATTCCCGCTGACGACGGCTATCGTGTCATAATACAGTTTGCAGTATATCGCCGGATGTTTTACGCCGTCATACTCTTTTATGCAATACGTTTCATCCGACAAAGGTTTAATGCCTTCGATATCAAACGTCTTTTTGAGAAAAGAAATTTTTTCCGTTCTGCTCTCTGTTTTCAGAAAGAAAACCGGCTTGCCGTTTTCCAGGTCCGTATAATAACTGAACCGGTTGTCGATGGAGGCGGTAATTACCGCCAGCAGACTTTTAATGCCAGATTGCAGTTGCGGATTATTCTGAAATTCGAAAAGCAATCCCGGCAGCCGGCGAACCATGTCCGGGGCGGATTCAATATCTGCCGAAGCGGTTATCGCTTTGTTTTTTACTACAGGCATCAACTGTATTTTATTCTGGCTTTGCCTGGAAATAAATTCTGACAAATCAGAACCGGAAGCCGGTTCAACCGTGATCCGGAGATCAATATAGTCCGGCAGCACGTTAATTTTAACCATCATTTTGCCAATCTGACGGATTAATTTTTCGACTTCTTCCGCCGTTTGTTTCATCTTTTCCGCCGACTCTTTGCCGTGATTATTTTCCAGGTTTCTTAACAAGGCGCTTTCCAGATATTTATTCCTGAATTCGCTATAATCATCTTTGCATCCGTTCAGGTATTTGGCAACGTCCAGGTTCATGAGTATCGTCGAAAGGTTGTCATCTTTTACCGGCGTGATCAACGGAGGCAGTGTATTTATGGAATTCAGCAGCGGGTTGGAATAACTCAAGCCAATCCTGTTTCCCAGTTTTTTGACGAAAGCTTCATGCCCGAGTAATTTTACCGTTGCCGGCAGCTTCTGGCTCCCATTGATGCCGACCGCGGCACACCACAAAAATTTATCCTCTTTTGAATAAATAAAAACGGATACCGGGGCGGAAAAATCCAGCGACTGATATTCCGGATTCAGCGTCAGCGCGATGATGCCGAGAAACGGCAGCGCTTGAAGATCAGGAGAAATTTTTTCGGCTAATTTACCGGCGTTGCCGGCAAAATCCGTTAATGACACGATCTCCATTCTGCCGATCGGTTCCGGGTTTGCCGCTGTAACCGCAACCGGCGCGAATAACGTCAGAAGTGAAATTGATAATGCCGCTAAAAACATTTTTCTGCCGCTGCAGCTTCGATCCGTCATTTCGTTTTTCATTTTAATCTCTTTATGTTGAAATAATATAAAAATCAGGAACTCGCAACCGCTGCGATTAATTCTTTCGCATGCGCGGCGGCCGCTTTGCCGCCACCCAGCATCCGTCCGATTTCTTTGACTTTGGCCACATGGTCAAGCCGGGCAATTCTGGAACAGGTGCGATTGCCGACAACCTCTTTCTGCACCATATAATGTGCGTCTGACTGAGCTGCAACCTGGGCCAGATGGGAAATGCACAATACCTGATGCTTCCGTCCCAGGGCCTTCAGTTCAATTCCCACCTGATTGGCGGTTTCCCCGCCGATGTTCACGTCAATTTCGTCAAAAACCAGTATCGGCAGTGAATCGGCATCGGCCAGCACTGTTTTCAACGCCAGCATGACTCTGGATATTTCCCCGCTGCTGCCGATACTGCGCAACGGCTGAAGTTCTTCTCCGGGATTGGCGGAAAACATGAAATCAATCCGGTCCATGCCTTTCTCGCCGGGCACGATTTCAGCAAAACTTATGTCCAGCGCACTGCGCAGAAAGCCCAGCGTCTTGAGTTTATCAATAACTTTACAGCGGAAAGTATCAGCTGACTTTTTTCTGGCGGCGGAAAGCTTTTCCGCCGCTTTACGCAATTTATGGGCTAAAGACTGTTCTTCTGCATCCAGTTCCTGACGCTTTTTTTCCGCATTGCTGAATAATTCCAGCCGCTGTCTGGCGCTTTCCAGGTTTTCAAGGACATTGTCAAGGCCTGGCCCGTAACGTCGCTTCAGCGTCTGAATCGCGCTCAGCCGGGATTCCAGCTCCATAAACTCCTGTTCGTCCAGCTCGACGCGTCTGCTGTAATCTTCAATCCGGCCTGCCAGGTCCCGGAGCAATTCGTTGATCTGGTCGCAGGCCTGAACCATTTCTCCGCCTTTTTCCGGGTCGCTTTTCTCAAGTTCATGAATATTGCGGTATACTGTTGCCAATTGATCGGCTATGGAGTTTTCCGACTCGTTCAGGATTTGAACCGACTCCGCGGCATGTTCCATAATCTGCTTGGCGTTGGCGGCGACGCGGTGACGTGCCGAAAGCCGTTCATCTTCGCCCGGCTCTGGCGCAGCGCGTTCAATCTCCTCAACGGTCATTCGCAGATGTTCCGCTTCTATCGTTGTCGGCAGATCTTTAAACATGCTGTCTCTTTTTTCCCGTAGCGCTTTAATTTCACCGCAAATCGAGGCACACTCCTGCAACTGTTTTTCGAGCTGCGAATAGCGGTCCAGCATATCCAGCTGACAGGACTGGGAAAAGAGCGACTGATGCTCGTTTGCCGCATGCACATCCACCAGCAGTTCGCCAATGCTTTTCAAGGTTTGCAAAGTAACCGGGGTGTCGTTGATCAGGTTTTTTGTCTGGTTCTGGGAAATCACCCGGCGCAGCTGCAACTCTGGAGCCGCCTCTTCTATCGGGATTTCCGCTGCCTCCAGAATCGGCTTTAAAGTCCGGTAAGTTTCCGCGGAAAGTGAAATCCCGGCGGACACTTCACAGCGCTCCGCGCCGGAACGGATTACCCCTTTATCGGCACGTTCGCCGAGCAGCAGATTGATCGTTCCCAGCAATACCGATTTGCCGGCGCCGGTTTCCCCGGTAATCACATTGAAGCCGCCGCCGAACTCCACTTCCGAGTGCTCGATCAGGGCCAGATTTTTTATTTTTATCCAGTTAAGCATAAACGCGTTTATTACATCTATATAATGAAAAAGCTTTTAAATATTTGTTTTTTACCGAAATCGGGATTAAGATTTATTATTACCCTTATATGATTATAATACAAGCACCGGAGATAAAAAAATGGGTACTCCAGTTATCTACAGCGACGGGAAAGGAATCCGCATTACCTGTACCGGCCAAACAGAATTGAAGCTGAACAGAGTTGAACCAGGCTGTTCAGCCGGCAGCAAACTGCCGCCGCCCGGCTCCCGCGCCGCGGAGCTGCTCAAGCTCATCGGCGACTTTGTTCAAGGTAAGCCCGTTTCCCTGCCGCTGGATGTGCTTGACCTGTCAACCCTGTCGGATTTCGAACTTAAAGTACTGCAAATACTGCATCGCAAAGTTCCGCGCGGAAAAGTTGTTTCTTATGCGACCATGGCGGCAATGTCAGCCACTCCCCGCGGCGCCAGAGCCATCGGCGGCGTAATGCGCAAAAACCTGTTCCCCTTGTTCTTCCCATGCCATCGGGTAATCGCCAGCGACGGAACTGCCGGCGGGTTTATGGGCGAAAAAGACGCAGACTGTTCCGGACCGGAGTTGAAGAAACAACTGCTCCTGAATGAAGGCGTTGTCTTTCTCCAGTCCGGTAAAATCGCCGGAGAATGCATAATGCGGCTGTAGCCGGGCGGCTGATTTTTACCGCTTTAAATCTTGTATATCATTTTGGCTGGTATTATATTCTGCACATCTGAAAATTTAAAAATAGAGGAGAGGGATTTCGATCTTTCCAGTTTGGATTCGCACTCCGTGTTTAATTTTCAGATGTGCTGAGTATATTTTGAATCCAGGGAAGAATTGCGAAGATTAACTCTAAAATAGAGGTGCATCATGAGCAAAAAATGTGAAGACAGCTGTAAAAAAGGCGCAAGTCAGGAAAAGGCAAAGTTCGTTTGCAAAAAATGCGGAGCGTCAGCATCGGACAAAAATCATCTCTGCAAGCCGGAGAAAGCCAAAAAATAGCTTCCGGATTTATCCTGCTTGAAAATGTCAGCAATCCCTTGCGGATAACATATTTTTGCCGCAAAGTATCGCATGGTTGTTTTTGCCGCACATTCAGGCTTAATTCAAGCCGGTTTTTAGTTAAAATCTATCTTGTGTCATTGAAAAGATGGTAACTTTTTTGCAATATTTTCAGGTTTGCTGTTAGCAAAATCGGGGGTATGGGCTATTTTATAAGCTTGACAAGGCGTGGTGGCCGAATGGCTAGGCAGTGGTCTGCAAAACCTCGTATACCGGTTCAATTCCGGTCCGCGCCTCCAATTTTTTTTAATCTTAGTTGGGTAAATTCCCCGACCCTCTGGGTCGGCTTTGATTTAGGGTGTATATTATGATATGGACGAACATATATATAAAAGACATAATAAAACCTTACTGCTATACCATCTGGTGTTTCCAGCGAAGT
>CAIPAT010000376.1 GCA_903863035.1 uncultured Lentisphaeria bacterium | reverse complement strand
GACTGCCGGATTGCCAGAAGCGTAAATATCGCTATAAATTGCCATAAGAGCGGTAAGGACTGGAAAGAGGCGCGCGAAGCGCTGGTCAAAGACAGTGCCGATTTGGGCTGGTTCCAGGCTCCGGCAAATATAGGTTTCACAGTTCTGGCTCTGCTCTACGGCGAGGGCGATTTTGGGAAAACTGTCTGCCGCGCGGTGAACTGCGGGGACGATACTGACTGCACCGCCGCCACAGCCGGAGCGATTCTAGGGATCATCGGTGGACGCAAATCAATCCCCAAGAAATGGCTTTCCCCAATTGGCGAAAGCATTATAACTGCGTGTCTGAACCCATTTTTGCTTTATCCGCATACTCTGGGCGAGCTGACAGAAAAGGTGACAGAAGCGGCGCTGCACACTATTCGCACCACTGCCTGCATTCATAATTCTGTTTTTGGTTTATACAATCATAAATCTCCAGTCTCCCTTCAGGACGCACCGACAAAAATAAGCGGCGAATGGCTCGGTCAGCTCAGAAAAACAGAGACGGCGGCGAAAGTGTGGAGCATACCGCCTTTCGCGTTGTCTTTTGATTTGCCATACGCACAATTAGTTATAGACTACATTGACGGTCCCGAACTTGTCTCCGGCGAAGCCAAGCAAGTCAAAGTCACAATAGGACACAAACAGTATATTTACGGGCACACGGTCAGCATAAACTGGCGTCTGCCGGACGATTGGCAGATAACGCCTGACAGAAATACAAGTTTTTATTTAAGCGCGCATGCTCCGGGCGAATGTTTATTCTCAATAATTCCAGGAAAGCTGGATGGAGGCTTCTCGTATATTGAGCTGGAGATCAGATGCGCCGAGCGCCAGAATCAGGCGATAATATGCGTTCCGTTCCAGAAAAAAGGAACAGTCCATTATTCGGAAAAAAAGTTTGACAGTTGAAGAACTCAAGGAGCAACAATATGCAGCCAACAAAACAGCAAAACATAAAACGTCAATACGACATCGCGGCTTATGTCTGGCCGGCTTACACCGGAGATGAAATGCGTTCAAGGATATTCTGGCCGGAAGGTATCGGCGAGTGGGAGACCGTGAACAAGGCAAGGAAAAAGTTTCCTGAACATGACATCGAGCAAAGAAAGCCGCGGTGGGGGTATGTCAATGAAGCCGATCCGCGCGTCATGGAAATGGAAATAGACGCCGCGGCCGATTACGGCGTCAATGTCTTTATTTATGACTGGTATTGGTATGACCGGCAGCCATTTCTGGAAAAATGTTTGAACGACGGTTACCTGCGAGCGCGAAACAATAACCGGGTCAAGTTTTACATCATGTGGGCAAACCATCAGGTCGGGTACCTCTGGGATATTCGAAATTCTGACCTCGGAATAGAAAACGCTGATTGCCTTTTTCAGGGAACAGTCGATCGGGCCGGCTTTGAAACGGTTGCCAGGAGGATGATCGAAAAATATTTTCATCACAGCTCGTATTACAAAATTGATGGCCGGCCGGTTTTTTCCATTTACGAGCTTCACAATCTGATTAAGGGGCTGGGCGGCGTAGAAGCCACAGCGGATGCTCTTTCATGGTTTCGGGCGCAGGTGAAAAGCGCCGGTTTTCCCGACTT
>CAIPAT010000375.1 GCA_903863035.1 uncultured Lentisphaeria bacterium | reverse complement strand
TACTGCCGGGATTGGCGGAAAAACCGACAATCTCCCGGCTCAGGAGCTCTCTAAACTCTCCGGATCGGACGGTTGTCCGGCTGGTTCTGCCGGCCGCAGGGGCCGCATTTCTGCTCAGGAGCTCTCCAAACTCTCCGGAATGTCGGTTGTGCCGGTATACTGTGAGTCTCGCCAGACTGCTGCCAGTACGGAAACTTCTGTTAATCAGGCATCTGTGTTGCGGCAGCCTGTTTTGGACGCCTTTTTGCAGGTGTAACGTCATTTACTGCAAAAATATTCGTTTCCGCAATAGAAATTAATATAAAATTGAGTATATTCGTGTGTTATAAATGCAGAGACATAAATGTTTTGAGACAAGGGAAGTTTCATCCATGAGAAAAGTTTTAGTTACCGGCAGGGGTTTGCTGACGCCTTTAGGTAATGGTTTACCAATAAATGAAGAAGCCCTGCGGGCAGGCCGTTCCGGAACTACCTTTGTTCAGGAATGGAAAGATCGCGGCATGGACTGTCAGGTTGGTGGATTTTCCGATCAGAACCCGGCGTGCGATCTGCTGGACAAAAAGCGGCTGCGTTTTGCTCCGGCAAATGCCAGAATGTCAATCGTTGCGGTGCAGCAGGCGCTGAAAGAAGCGGCAATTCCGTTGGATGAAGTAAGAAGTCACCGGATTGCGGTAATCAGCGGGGTTGCTGGAAGTAACTATCAGGAAGCCTATGAAACCGCTCTTGCTTATGATACGTCCAAAAGACTGCGTAATGTTAATCCGTGCATTGTTCCCAGGATGATGGCGTCTTCCGCAGTTGCCAATTTATCGCTGATATTCGGATTTTCCGGAGAAAGTTATGATATAAGTTCGGCTTGCGCCAGCAGCGCCCACGCCATTCTGGCCGGAATGCGCCTGATTCAGTTCGGGCTTTATGATATGGTGGTATGCGGCGGGGCGGAAGAATTAAACTGGGCCCAGGCCCTGGGTTTTATTGCCATCCGGGCGCTGTCCAAAAACTATAATGATACTCCTGAAAAAGCCAGCCGTCCGTTCGATTCCGCCAGAGACGGTTTTGTGATTGCCTGCGGTGCCGGTTTTTTAGTGCTGGAATCTGAAGCGAGCGTTAAACGTCGCGGCATCCGTGCTATTTGTGAACTTTCAGGCAGCGCCGCCAACAGCAACGGCACTGACATGGTCGTCCCGGATGCGCCGTCGAATGCGGTCGTAATGCGGGAAGCTGTTGCTGCCGCAGGATTGAAAATAGAAGATATTCAATATGTTAATACCCACGGCACCGGCACTCCGATCGGTGATCCGGTGGAAATGGACGCCATCAAGCGGGTGTTCGGTTCAAAAGTGGCGATCAACAGCACCAAAGCCATGACCGGACACATGATCGGAGCCGCCGGCGCGGTCGAAGCGATTTTCTGCACCCAGATGATCGAGAAGGGTTTTATTTGTCCTTCAATCAATCTGGATAACCCGGAACCGGAATTCGGCTGGGCAGATTTTGTCCGGGAACTTCGGGACGGAGTTGATTTACGTCATGTACTAAGCAACAGTTTTGCATTCGGAGGTACCAACGTGAGCCTGGTCATTTCCCGCTGCCGGGATTAATGGCCATCGTCTCCCGGGTTCATTGAAATGGACAGCACAGTAACACCGCACCGCCCGAAACTGCCGCCGTGGATCAGAATAAAAGTGAACAGCGGACACGCACGGGAGGAAGTAAGCTCAATCCTGACCGGATTGCGTTTGAATACGGTATGCTCAAGCGCCAGATGCCCGAATCTTAATGAATGCTGGCACCGGCGGACGGCGACATTCATGATCCTGGGAGAGCATTGCACCAGGAACTGCCGGTTCTGTGCGGTCGGACATAACATTGCGCCCGCGCCTCCGGATCCGGACGAACCGGAAAGACTGGCGGCGGCGGCGGCGAAAATGGAGCTGAAATATGTGGTGGTCACCAGTGTTACGCGGGACGATCTGCCGGACGGTGGAGCGGAACATTTCGCAGCGGTGATCAATGCGCTGCACCGCACAATCCCGGAAGCCGGGGTTGAAGTGCTGACCCCGGATTTCAATGGCGATACAGGTGCGCTTAAAACCGTTCTGGCCGCCGGGCCGACAGTTTTTAATCATAATGTTGAGACAGTAAGGCGGTTATCCGGAATGATCCGGAGCAAAGCGGATTATTCCCGCTCATTGTCGGTACTGAAGGCGGCCGTGGAAATCGGCGGCGGCAGAATCCCGGTAAAATCCGGCATTATGGCCGGACTTGGCGAAACGGATGATGAGGTCGTGCAGACGCTCAAAGACCTGAGGGATGCCGGAGTGTCGATTTTAACTATTGGACAATATCTGCCTCCCTCCGCCGGGCATTGGCCGCTGGACCGCTATGTAGAGCCTGATAAATTTGATGAATGGGGCCGGCTGGCGCGTGCGCTTGGATTCGCTTTTGTCGCCAGCGCTCCGCTGGTCCGCAGTTCATATAATGCGGCGGAACTGATTAAAAAGAATTAATTTATGGTAAGATAACAATATATAACCATAACGGAGAAAAATTATGCCGATCCTGATTTTATCTGTAGTAATAGTTGTGCTTCTCGTAGTGATAGTGATTCAGCGTTCCAGGATTATTATCACCAACCGGACCAGTTACAGCCTGAAAAAGGGTATTTCAAAAGAGCGCAATGCCACCGCGGACATTCTCCGCTTGTCCAAGGAAGTAATCGCTTCGCAGGACAAGGAAAAAGAGTTTCTGCCGAATTTTATTAAATACACCGTCCGCTCTATGAAGGCTACCGGCGGGGCACTGCTCCTTTGCGGTGAAGACAAACATTTTTACGGCTGCGCGGTTTCCGGAACGTTTCCGATGCTGAAAGAAGTGACTCAGCAGATTGAAGCCCAGCTCATTGCCCATGACAAACGCCATACTGAATTCATCAAGGGCTATAAAACTAAATTCACTTCCGATGATCTGGACAAGGCCTGCGGCAGCGACGGCTATGCTTTTTATCAGGGCAAAACCCCCCCGTTTTTTCCTGAACGTTTTGTGCTGGAAGGCCCGCGCTGTCTGATTGCTCCGATCAAGTACCGGAATGAGAATTACGGCTGCATCATTGTTACCTCCAAAGAGGATTTTGATTCATATAAAATTACTTCGAATGACGGCATTTTTCTGCTCCGTCTGGCAGAAATAGCATCTTTGTGCATCGAGGTAATCAAGGATTTTAAAAAACGCCAGGATTACGAAAAACAGCTTCAGGCGGCCCGCGAGGAAGGCATGTTGCAGGTTTCCACCGGTATCATTCACAATATCGGCAACGCTGTGACAATCGCTAAACTGGCCGTCAGCGGTCTGCTGGAAAAGGTCAATTTCAAGAAAGAAGAACGGCCGGAATCCTTGATCCTGGATGACATGCTGCCGAAACTTCAGGAACATTTGAAAAATGGCGATTTGGAGAAATTTCTCAGCACAGATAAAGCCGGAAAGCAGTATTTAGACATTATGAAAGAATTGCTGGAGCATCTGCGCGGCAACAATTGCGATGCGACCAAAATGGTTGAGTCGGTTTCCGATAAACTCTTTCATATCAGCGAGATCATTGAGTTGCAGCAGCGCTTTGTCGGAGAACTCGGGACTGAGAACATGATTCAGCTGGCCGGAGTGGTGGAATCCTCCGTGACTATTTTTGATGAATCATTCAACAAACGCGGTTTCAAAATTACTACCGATCTAGACCGTAAACTGCCGGAGATCCTGATCGATTCTTCAATCATGACCCAGGTCTTTATCAATATGATCAAAAATGCCGTTGAAGCGATGGATTCGGAAAATAATCCGGATAAAAAATACCAGCTTCAGCTTACCTTGAAAAAAGAGACCCGAGGCTCCAGGGACTATGCCATGATTGAAATCAAAGATAACGGACCGGGCATTCCGGAAGATATTAGGAACAAAATCTTTGAATTCGGTTTTACCACTAGAATGAAGAGCAATTCCAGCGCCCGCGGCATCGGTCTGCATTTCTGCCTGGATTCCATCAATAGATATTGCGGACTGATTGAAGTGGATTCCCGCGTTGGCGAAGGCGCTACATTCAAAGTGCTGCTTCCAATCTCCAGAAAAGACGATGCCGCCGTCACAGAACCGGCAGCCGGCGCCTGATTCCCGCTTAACCCGGCGGTTGCGCCGCCGGGCATATTCCTTCGTTTTCTGAAAACTATTTTCAACCCGGGGCTCAATGACTTATAGCTTCTAAACAAAAAAGTTTTGTCAGTTTTTCACAGAAGAAATGAGAATGTTCATTTTCATGTATTATACTATAATTATATAGTTTAATTTTTTAAGGAGATTCAGTTTTGAATACCAAGGTCAGCGATTGCTGGACACTGATTAAACCTTACCGGAAACTGCTCATCGGGGCAACAATAAGTGTCATGTTGTTCTCCAATCTTGGTCTGGTAATGCCGTTTATGTTAAAGATCGCGATCGACAAGGTATTGCCGAATCAGGATTTTCAACTTTATATGGTTTTGTGCGGCGGCATGATTCTGATAGCCCTGTCCAGATGCATGCTGCGCTATTTATTTAACTATTTGATCAGCTATGTGCAAATGCGCGTATTGATTGATGTGCGGCACAAACTGTTCAAGCATCTTCAAACTCTCTCGCTGCGGTTCTATCAGGAATACCGTACAGGCAAACTGATATCCAACGTAATCAGCGATGTCGGACAACTTCAGCAATTGATTGGAATCGCCGCCCAGTTATGCGATCAGATATTCCTGATTTTTGTAACTGTAGTTATTCTGATGATTATGAATTTCCAGATGTCGCTCGTCGCGCTTATCATCATCCCGCTGCACTTCTTAAATCTCCGCCACAGCCATAAAATCGCACGGGTGGATACCAAAGCCATGCAGGAAAAAATGTCGGAAATTTCCGCGAATCTGGCGGAAACGCTTAACGGGGTGAAAGTCGTAAAATCGTTTTCCAAAGAGCGTACGGAGTGTAAGGATTTTTTTGCCAGCCTCCGGCCGACGCTGGATATTCATCTGCGGGCCCACACTCAGTGGGCGCTGTGCTGGAATATTGCTGACGTGATAAGCATATGCGCCTATCTGGCGATCATCGGGCTCGGTACTATGATGGTGCAGAAAAGTGCAATGACAATCGGGGATTTCGCCGCATATTACAGCTATATGGGTATGCTGCTGGGACCGATTAATGCATTGTCCGCGGTTTCCGCCAATATCACGATGGGGCTGACCAGCGCCGAACGTATCATTAAGCTGCTTAATACAACGTCGGAAATCAAAGAAGACCCGCATCCCGTTAAAGTTGAACATCTGAACGGCAATATCGAATTTAATAATGTGACTTTCGGTTATGATGAGCAAAAACCGGTGTTGAAAAATTTCTCGTTGAAAATAGAACCAGGACAAAAAGTCGCGCTGGTCGGACCCAGCGGTTCCGGCAAGTCTACGGTCTCCAGTCTGCTGCTGCGGTTTTATGACGTGAACAGCGGCGAAGTCAAGGTTGATGGTATTAATATCAGAAAACTTGGCATTGAGTCCTATCGCAACAGTATCGGCGTGGTGCTCCAGGAACCCTTCCTGTTCAGTGGAAGCATTAAAGACAACATAGCGTATGCCAAAAAGGGAGCCACGGATGAAGAGGTTAAAAATGCCGCGGTCATGGCCAATGTGGAAGAATTTGTTACCCACCTGGATCAACGTTATGAAACTATAATCGGGGAAAACGGCGCCAGCCTTTCAGGCGGACAGAAGCAGCGGCTGGCGATTGCCCGTGCAGTGCTGAAAAACCCCTCCATCCTGATTCTGGACGAAGCAACATCCGCACTGGATACAGTCTCCGAACATCTTGTTCAGCAGGCGCTTGACCGGTTGATGGAGGGCAAGACAACAGTCATTATCGCCCACCGGCTTTCGACGATCAAAAACGCCGATATGATTGTGGTATTGAACGAAGGACGCATTGTTCAACAAGGCAAACATGACGACTTGCTCCAGCAGGAAGGTATTTACAAAGAAATGTATTTCTCCCAGAAAAAGACAGTGGAGAGTATTTAATATCGGCAATTTGAGAATTACTCCGTGATTTTAACCGATTCACAGGCTAAATTAATACCCAAAGGATATATGAATCATGAAAAATTTCTTCGTCATTTTGTTTTTGCTGTTTACCGGCATCACCATTTCAGCGGCGGACAAACCCAAAGGAAAAGAGGATGTCTGGGCATCGCCTAAGCACAAAAAATATTCCAGGACTGAACACTGGGAATCGCTTCAGGTCGGGTTCTGGTTCGGGGTGCCGCAAGCGACAGACTATGAGGACGTGTACGGACTGAAAATGGGGTTCCCAATATGTTCCGGCAGCGGCAATGTTATCGGTGCTGAAATGTCTTTTGCCTGCAGTGCCACCGACCATGTCAAAGGCTTTCAGTGTTCCATCGGCAGCGCCATTTGCGAGGACTTCAGCGGTCTTCAGTGGTCGACAGTTAATATTGCGCAAGCCGGGGCCTATGGAACTCAGTTAGGCATGGTGAATGTGGCGCATAAAAAAGGGTTCCAGATCGGGCTGGTCAATGTCAGCCGTAAATCACCACTCCAACTGGGACTGGTGAACTTCAACGAAGGCGGCTGGTTGCCGTTTACTATATTTATCAACTTTACCCCGTAGGGAAACATGCCTCAGGAAATTGAAAGAAAGTTCCTGGTTAAAGACGACAGTTGGAAGCAGCATGCCGACAGCGGCGAACACTTCCGGCAGTCGTTCATTTATTCCCGCAGCGGCAAAAGCGTGGTCAGAATCAGAATCGCCGGACAGCAGGCGTATATCACATTGAAAGGCAAACCCGTCAGCTTCACCCGTCCGGAATTTGAATATCCGATCCCGCTCGATGACGCCCGTCAGATGCTGGACAATCTATGCGATTCCGCCGCCGTTGAAAAGACCCGTTACGAGGTCAAATACCACGACAAATTCTGGGTGGTGGATGTCTTCGAAGGCGGCAACGCCGGCCTGGTCATGGCCGAAATCGAACTGGGCAGCGAAGCCGAACAGTTCGACCTGCCCCCCTGGGCAGGTCAGGAAGTAACTGCCGACTCCAGATACTGCAATTCCAACCTCGCGCAACACCCCTTTCAATCCTGGTTGGAAAAAGATGCCGACTGAACTCTTATTTTGACTTGTTCCGATTGCGTTTTTCCTGTTCTTTTTTGTGCTCTTCCGCTTTCTCCTTGAGCCAAACGCTGGAAAGCGTGAATGAACCGCCTGTTTTCCGATACTCAAACGGCTTGCCGCTGATCGGATCGACCGGAATTTTCTTCAGAATGCCGGGCGCAAGCTGTTCCAGTTTATCCGGAAACGCGCCGTTCTGATTCTTGTAAATATGTAGCGCCAGCGTCAGTTTTGCCACGTTTATACCCGACTCGATCCTGGCGGTTTTTATTCTAAAATTTGGAGACATTGCTATTGTTGCAGAAATCAGACAGTGGAGGTTCAAAAGATTACTCCTGCTCAATTCATTATTGAGTTCTTCTATCTGTTTTTCCTCAAGCCAATATGGTTGCGAAAAAAGTGATCTGTTTTTAGACATATATGTCAGATACCAGATATAGTCCTGATAGATAAAAGGCCAAAGACCATATTTTTCAATTAAACTGGAACTGCCGCCAAAACATTCATTTACAGTCTTCTGCCTGGAAATAATCTTTTCAAAAGCATCCCTGCCGTTCATGATCTCGCCATCAGTGGCATGAGCCATCGCCGCATTAAAATCGAGTTTATCCAGGCCGGTCATAAGCTGCAACGCTGTCCTGCTGTTAATCCCGTAATTGGAAATAAGCGAATTCATGGCATCTATATTTATAGCCGTACAGGCAATGTTCACCAGTTGCGAAATAGCATATGGCTCTGATTCAAGTTGCTTTATGGTCTTGAACCCGTCATAAATCAAACTGTAGCCTGCTTCCGGTTTACCGTCAAGTCCGCATAAACTGCTTTTCAGGCTGATTATCCGGAACAGCGCCCGTTGTGGATTTAATTCCGGCAATGAGGTATCAAAACCCTGATAATCACGATTATAAACCGCATTCGGTTTTTCCGCGCCATGCCGGAACAGATTAAGAATATTCTCAATATTACTGGAATTGAGAACTTGATGGAATGTTTGCCGCTTTTCATCAGGCCATTTGGTGAAGTCATAGCCGTATTCAGCGGCACATTTAAATATGGCGTCATCGGTATTTATAAGCTTATACGCCGCCTTGTAGAAAATTGCGCCGTTAATTGCATCTTTTTCCGGCAGTGCCGGAATGATATCATTTCTGTCTAAAGGAATTCCAGCTTTCCGCATTTCCGCCAGCTTGACATTTAATTGGTAACGGCCTATTGACAAATAGATATTATAAAACAGAATAACGATTGCAGCTACTACTGTCCAGCACAGGGCAATGATTATCATCCATTTTTTCAAGGTATATTTTTTGAATTTATATTTAAGCAGATAAATGGCTACCGCAATCAAAATACCAAGCAGAGATAAAGTAATTACAGGCATTGCCGACATAAAAAATGGCAAGTTCATAACAATTTCCTTTAAATCAATTTCTCCTGTCTCCCAAAAACTTCTGCTTCCTAGCGTAGGGAGTTTTTCATAGAAAGGAGGTATCGCTTTTTGTGATACCATGCTCATACTCCTCACAAACAATACACATTGTTTCTGAAAAAGAAAGTTTCCCGGCTGAAAATCGGCAAAAAAACGGTAGGCAAACTAACGCTTGTTTTCTAAGATCGCAATTTGCGACCTTAAAAAATAGATGCAAATTGTGGCATCGGCGGTTCCCGGAGGCAACGACTCGGCAGCTTGTGGGTGTTTGTTTTTTTGTCAGGCGAATGCCTGACTTTGGAGTGCGGCGCCCCTGCGCCGCTTTGGTTTTACTGTAGTATTTCCGCATCCCGGCACCGGCAAAATATTCTTGGTATCAAACCAAATCTAAAGCGGCGCAGGATCGCCGCAGCCCAAAATTCGCGAAACTCTTCTTTGTGTCTTTGCGTCTTTGTGCGAGATAATTACCTTGCCAATATATCAGAAATTGGATATTAGTTTTTACCCTTAAAATATCAATCAGAGGCCGAAGAACTTTTTGGGTTCGCTGTAGGCCATTTTAACGGCCAGATTTTCGGCTATTTCCTGCGGCATCTGGCCGTCTTCAACCATCCTGCCCAGCACGCCGGAAAGGATGCGCCGGAACATCTCGAAACGCGAGCCGTAAGAGAGCAGTTTGCGGGAATCGGACACCATGCCGGCAAAGTTTGACAGCAGATCCACCGAACCGATATACTCCAGCTGACGTTTCATACCGACCGGAGTATCGCACAGCCACCAGGCGGAGCCGAGCCGGACTTTTTCGCCGAAAGCGCGGGAAATTGTCGCCAGCGTTGCCTGATGTCCGGGTTCGAGGCAGTACAGCACTACTTTCAGCCGGCCGTCAAAACGGTTCAGGAACTTGATGAGCGCTGGCATGTGGTCCTGGAAATGATTGCTGATATCGCCGCCGACATCCGGGCCGAGACTGCGGAACAGCGTGTCACGGACATCTCTGACCGCCCCCATGTGCAGCTGGCAGACCCAGTCTTTGGCTACATTCATTTCGGCGACTTCATCCAGGAAATAGCTCATGTAAACGCCGACTTCGGCACAGGATACGGCATCGCCGTTCACGGCCTTGCGGAATATGGCATCGGCATCATCGAGGGTTGCGGCGGCCGACGGCGGCACTTCAATGCCGTGATCACTGGCGACACAGCCGTGAGCGGCAAAATAATCGTGGGAAAGCTGCAGGGCCGCAATCAGATCTTTCACCGACTTGATGCTGATGCCGAAACGTTCGCCGATTTTGCCGATATATTCCCGCCAGCCGGGGGCGAATATTTTCATGGCTTTATCCGGACGCCAGGTCGGGCGGATTAGGGTTTTACCGGCGGCGCGGTTCACCACACCATGCTCTTCCAGCATATCAACCGGGTCGTCGGTCGAGCACATGGCTTCAACGCCGATCTGCTGCAGGAACTGCAGCGGACGTTTATCGGGACGGGCCAGCACGCTGTTCACCTGTTCCCACATCGCACTGCCGGTGTCCGGCCCCAGCAGCGTATTGATTCCAAGGTAGCGGCGCAGGTCCAGATGAATCCATTCATAGACCGGATTGCCGGCCACATCCGGAAAGACCGATGCCATTTTCAACCATTTCTCTTCCGGTGTTCTGGAGCCGGTCAGATATTCTTCAGCGACTCCGCATTTTCTCATCACTTCCCACACATAATGGTCGGTGGCGGCAAACAACTGCCAGGCATTTGGATAGTTGCAGTTGGCGGCTATTTCCTTGATATTCGCATGGTTGTGCGGATCGAGAATCGGCAGGGATTTTATTCCCGCGTAAATTTTCATACCGGCATTATTGCCGATCAGATAGTTGTCTCCAAGAAAACTCATTTAATATCTCCAAATTATAGTTGCGCTAACGTTGGCATAATAATATAATCCCGAAAAGACCTGGGTAAAATCCGAAACCAGAAAAAATTTAAAATTAGCAAGATCCGGCGCAGTTGCTAAGCGGCACGTCGCTACTGACTGCCGCCAACAAAATAGTTTTCTTCCGTATTTCGATCAAGACGGCATCTTTCAAGTCATTACAATTCCGGTTCTTTCTGTTATTTTAAGGAGCTGGATAGTTTGTTTTCCTGATTACCCTGGGTTAAATTAACTGCTTGAAACTATGATTGTTAAAATTTCAGAAACCATAAAAAGGGTGAAAAATGCGCAGCGACATTATGAAAAAAGGATCGGAGCGGGCGCCGCATCGTTCTCTGATGATGGCAACCGGCATCAAGAAGGAAGACATCAATAAACCGTTTATCGGAGTCTGCAACTCCTATACGAACATTGTTCCCGGACATTGCCACCTGAAGGAAGTCGGCGAACTGATTTGCGAAGAAATTCGCAAAGCCGGCGGCGTACCTTATGAATTCAATACAATGGCGATTTGCGACGGCATTGCGATGGGCCATTCCGGCATGAAATACTCGCTCCCAAGCCGCGAACTGATTGCGGATACCGTGGAATCGATGGGCAGTGCGCATCCGTTCGACGCTATGATCTGCATTCCGAACTGCGACAAAGTTGTTCCCGGCATGCTGATGGGCGCGATGCGGTTGAACATTCCGACAATTTTTGCTTCCGGCGGTCCGATGAAGGCGGGAAAAATCGTCAACGGCAAAGCTACAGATCTGATTACCATTTTCGAAGGCATCGGCAAGTTGAAGGTCGGCCAGCTCGATGAAAAAGGATTGCATCACCTTGAATGCTGTTCCTGCCCCGGACCCGGCTCCTGCTCCGGCATGTTCACCGCCAACAGCATGAACTGTCTGTGCGAGGCGCTCGGTCTTGCGCTCCCCGGTAACGGTACGATTCTGGCAATGTCCGCCAAGCGCAAAACGCTCTGGAAGAAAGCGGCGCAACGCATCGTCGAAATGGCGCTGGCTGGCGGCCCCTGCGCGAAAGATATTGTCACCAAACAGGCGTTTCACAATGCTCTGGCGCTGGACATGGCCATGGGCGGCAGTTCGAATACCGTGCTGCATACGCTGGCGGTTGCCAACGAAGCAGGCGTCAAGCTAAATCTGAAAACTCTGGACGAGATCAGCCGCAAGACTCCGAATATCTGCAAAGTTTCCCCCTCCAGTGCATTCCACATGGAAGACGTGGACAAGAATGGCGGCATCATGGCGATCATCAAAGAAATCTGCAAAATCAAAGGACTGGTTGATCAGTCCGCAATGACAGTCGCCGGAAAGACTCTCGGCGAACTGGCAGCAGCGGCTCCCCCGCCAGACGGTACGGTTATCCGCACGATTAAAAAGGCTTACAGTCAGGAAGGCGGCCTGGCAATCCTGTTCGGCAATCTCGCCGAAAGCGGTTGCGTGGTAAAGGCGGCCGGGGTTGCGCCGCAGATGTTGAAGCATCGCGGCCCGGCGGTGATTTTTGAAAGCCAGGAAGAAGCCTGTGAAGGCATTCTCGGCGGCAAGGTCAAGGAAGGAGACGTCGTCATTATCCGTTACGAAGGTCCGAAAGGCGGTCCCGGCATGCAGGAAATGCTTGCCCCTACCAGCTATATCATGGGTCGCGGCCTCGGTGAAAAAGTCGCGCTTGTCACCGACGGGCGTTTCAGCGGCGGTACTCGCGGCGCATGCATCGGACACGTCAGTCCCGAAGCTGCTGCCGGCGGGATAATCGGACTCGTTGAACCGGGCGATATTATCACCATTGACATTCCCGGCAGAAGCATCAAACTGGAAGTTTCCGATAAAGTTCTCGCTGCCCGCCGTAAAAAATGGCAGCCGCGTGAATCTAAAGTCAAGACTGGTTGGCTGGCCCGTTATGCTATGGCCGCTACCAGTGCCGATACCGGCGGCGTACTCATGGTTCCGAAAAAGTAAGCAGTTTTTTAAATTGCGTTGAAAACAGCAATAGTGTTTGTTTTCAACGCTATTTTTTTGCAAATCATTTTATCCGCGGCTGAGTTGCGTGACCGGGCTGGCAACATGTATTCGTTCCAGAAACAGCAGGGCGCGGCTGGAAAATTCTAAATTTTGCCTTGCCCGATATGTTCTGCCGCCGACTCCTTCGATATTTTCAGATAGTATTTCTACGCCTGCGATTAGACTGTCAATGTTTGACGCCAGGAATACGGCCTGTTCATATGCGGCGCACAACTGAAATACGCAAGTTTCGTCAAGGTCGGATATTTTTAAGCATCCGCAGATGTCGTCTGAAGCCATTTTCAGCGCGGCGTCTTTCTGTTCCGCGGACAGTGCAGACCATTGCTGATGCTGGAGATGTCTGCTGAAATATTCGTCGGCATTTTCGATTGTAAGCATAATTTCACCTCTGTTTGATTTTATTTTAACCACAGAGAATACTTTTTAAGGATTAACAGCCGGAATGGTTTTTTGTTTTAAACCTGAATTAAAACTCCGTGCCTTTGTGTCTCTATGGTTAATCTTAAAAAAGGCCCCCTTGGCGGGGGCCGGGTTTACGCTCAGATTGCGGCTTTTATTGCGGCAATGGCCTGAGAGCTGGGTTTAAGATTGAGGATACGGCAGAGACGCTGTCCGGCATTTTTGAACTCCAGCGTGATTTCACCGAGCGCCATGCGCTTGATGCCGTCGAAGCCTTTCGGAGTGGCGTCTTCATCGGTGATGGTCCGTCCTTTCAGACTGCAAAGCCCGAACCCGGCAACATCATTGACCCAGGCTTCAGTGTCCGGCATATCCGGGTCGGCCATGATGGTCATGGTGCGGCCGTTGATTTCGTTGACGACTACCGCGACATATGCACCGCGTTTTTCATCGGCGCGGATGATCTGGATGCGGTTTTTGTATTCGTTGGAAAGCACTCTGGCCTGGCCGGGCGAGCAGAGAATCTGGGTCGGTTCGCCGCCTTCTCCGATTACGGCCTGTGCCGCGTCGTTGACCAGATAGCTGTCCATGATATTGCCGGATGCATTGACGGAAAGTGCACCCGCCTGAGTGCCGAAGAAATACAATCCGCCCGCCTCGCCTCTGACGGAAGCAGCAGGTTCCACCCGGCGTCCGAACAACGCCACGCGGTTAAGGTCGCGGGCCAGTTCACCCAGCGCAAACGCGGTCTGGCGGTTAATCTGGTTTTCGACGTTGCCGTAAACCTGAATTGCCAGCGCGGTGCCGCTGATAATGATATCCTTGCGGAATATCTGACTGTAGTTGAAACTGGAGCCGGAAAGATGATACGATTCTTCGCCTTCGCCGCCGTTGCTGCCCTCGGCCATCGGTGTGCTGACTATGTTCAGCACATCATTCTGAGCAGGGGCAGTTTTGGCAGAACCGTTGGCCGCCGCCAGTTCCACCGAGAAAGTAGTGGCGCTGTTTTTAGCGGTGACTTTAAACAGCGCAGAGTCATTTTTGACGACCAGCAATGTTCCGGGTTTCAGCTTGGCTACGTCCGTTTCCGAGGCGGTCACCACCATGTCTGTTACTGCCGAAGCCGCCAGCGCGCGCCCGGCAATCTGGTCTTCAAGCCATTCATGTTTCTGCAGCCGCGCATCATCCGCACGTTTGAAGTTGGAAATGAAGCGGGGTTCATCCTGAACGATGGTTGACAGTACATCACTCAAATCGCGTTTCTTGTCCTGGAAATTGTAAGAATAAAGAGCCATTTTTTAATCCTTATTTGGTAATTTGTTCTTTTTGTAATCTACGGTTTTTATTTTTTACATCGCTCTCCGTCGGACGGAGACGTGATCCACCGGTGGAACGGTGGGCTCATTAGTTAAAACGTATTCACATTTTTATGAATTTTTTGGTTCCATTTTGACTGCCTTTATTAATTGTTGTTTAATACTTCCGGCGCATTCTGCAGCATTTTTGTCACATCGCCTTCAGCTTTGGCCGAAAGGAATCCGGCGGTCCCGGACCCGGAACCAGGATTGCTGCCGCCACCCGGACGCAGTTCCAGTTTGAACAGCTTCGGGCTGGTTTCTTTCAAGGCATCCATGAATTCTTTAACCTTGTCCGGGTCTTCCAGTGCAACGCTGTTTTTGGCGGTCAAATATTCCAGATACTGTTGATCTGTAAAATTGTATTTGCCGGCCAGCTCGGTAACGCTTTGCCTGAATTTCATGGAATCCAGTTCCTGACGGGTAGAATCTCTTTCCGTCGAAAGCGTCTGGAGACTGCCGCGCAGCCGGGTCAACTCTTTTTCGAAATCTTTCTTCAACTTTTCAGTTTCAGAGAGATCGCGGTTTTCGAGCGATTCGACTTTGCCTTTAAGTTCCTCCATTGCCCCGGACAACTCCTGGCTGCGGTTTTCGGCATCCTTCCGTCTGGCAATTTCCGCGTCCAGCCGGCTTTTGGGAATTCCCTCCGGCCGGTAGTTGTTCAGAAACTCCTTTTCCTCCGTTGACAGTTCCACATCCTGCGTCACTTTCTTCAACACTTCTGCCAGATTCATCTGCTTCTCCTTTTTTTAGTTTAGTCTGGGGTTGACTCCCACACCTTTTTTCGTGAGTGATCACGTTATACTATTAGGTAACTTGTCAATCAAATTGGTATTCTTCAGTTCAATAACCGTAAAAAAATCCATTTTAAAACTCAATATCTAAATGTGCTTTTTAAGATTTATTCACCCCCTGCTTACCTGGCTTTATAAAGCTTTTTTCATAAGTAATCTCTTTTTACTATTAGGAGATTTGTCAACAGAAAGGATATTTTTGAGCTTAATAATCGTTAAAAATCCTGTTTTAAAATGGAATATCTGAAGATGAGTTGTTTTTTGCTGTAAATGAGGTATAAGTATCTGTCTGACAATAGTTAGAGCGTAATTTCAGGAGTAATATAAAATGCATCGTAAAAATTCTGAAAACAGCATGTTGCATATCCATTGCGGAGACGCGGCGGCGGAGATTATGCGGGCATCTTTAATTCCGGGCGATATTCTGGTCTGGCGCGAAATATATCTAGAAGGGCCGGTTTCCGGCAATCTTTCCGATTCCGAATTCCGGAAAAGCCGGGCGTTATTTCTAAGCAGTTTCGGTTTTTCATATTATGAAATTCTGGAAGCGGTTGAAATGATGTATCGACGGTTAAACGATGCAGTGAAGTACAGGGAGATTGTGTTGTGGTTTGATGCCTGTATGTTCGATCAGACTATCCTCATCCATGTTCTTGAACGGTTGTCCAGGCTAAATTTAAAGGATACGACGGTCACTCTGGTCAGTGTCGCCGGGCGCGGCCTCGGAGAATTTTCTTCTTCCGAAATGTCCCCGCTGTTTGACGGCAGACGCAGAGTGGGGCATCAGGAATATTCAGTTGCGACAGAAGCGTGGAGGGCGTTCAGTTCCCATAATCCCCGCGATATTGAGCTGTTTTTGAAAAGAGAATTTACCGGACTGCCATATTTAAAGGCAGCGCTGCGTCGCCATCTGAAACAATATCCGGCAACGGCGAACGGTTTGAATCTGCTGCAGAAGCATGCGCTGAAATCGGTTGCTTCCGGCGTGAATAAACTGATGCCGTTATTCAAGCATGTTTCAGCGATGGAAAAGGAGCGCTTTCTGGGAGATACCAGTTTCTGGGCGTGTCTGGATGAAATGGCGGAATGTGCTCATCCGGCGCTGAAGATTGAAGGTCCGGAAAGACTTAAGCGGCCGATAACGGACCATCTTTCCGAGCTGGACTGCTGGACCATAGCTATAACCCCGCTGGGTCACGAATTGCTGGAGAATAATTGTGACTGGATCGATAAAAATGGAATTGACCGGTGGCTTGGTGGAGTCCATCTGCTGGGTAACGGTCAGATCTGGCGGTTTGATGAAACAACCGGCGGACTCCTGCACCCGCAACTTTAGCGAAGAAGGAATTTCAGGAATTTGAAAAGTTTTAGATGGAGTTTCAAGAGAGACCGCAATATTCCATGATTCCCGGTATTCCCTAAAGTGATATTCTCCGATTTCAGGTTACTTATACAGGCCGGGATTGATATTGAGTTTTTGAATCTTGTAGTGGATAATGCGCTGAGTAATTCCGAGCTGGCGCGCGGCGGCAGCGACATTGCTCCTCTTCATTTTCAGCGCGTCAACAATCAATTCCCGCTCAAACGACGAAACCAGCGTTTCCAGATCGGCGTTTTTTTCCGGCACTATGGTAGCGGTATTGGTGGCCTGTCCGGTCTGCAGCGACGGCGGCAGATTATAACCGTGAATGACATTGTCGCTGGCGGTCAGTACCGCGCGTTCAATGCAGTTTTCCAGTTCACGGACATTGCCCGGCCAGTGATAAGCCATCATCATATTGATCGCGGGGGTTGAAATCCGCTTGATCGACCGGTCGTAAAGACGGTTGTATTTTTCCAGGAAATGATCCGCCAGAAGCATGATGTCCGAGCGTCTTTCCTTTAAATCAGGCAGATGTATCGGGAACACATTCAGCCGGTAATAGAGGTCTTCCCGGAACAGATTGTCAATCATGAGTTTTTCCAGATTGCGGCTGGTCGCGGCCAGGACGCGCACGTCAACTTTAATCGGTTCATTGCTGCCGATGCGTTCAAAGGTTTTTTCCTGTAAGAAACGCAGCAGCTTTACCTGGACCGGCTGACTGAGGTCGCCGATTTCATCGAGGAACAGTGTGCCGGTGCTGGCGGCTTCGATTCTGCCGGTGCGCCGGCTGATGGCACCGGTAAAAGAACCTTTTTCATGACCGAAAAGTTCACTTTCAATCAGATTTTCCGGCAGCGCCGCGCAATTGACCGCGACAAACGGTTTGTCCTTGCGGGAACTGGACTGATGAATGGCGCGGGCAATCAATTCTTTGCCGGTCCCGGAACTGCCACGGATAAGTACGGTGGCGGAACTGTCCGCCACCTGCGAAACCATCGCATAAATAGCGCGCATGCTGCTGCAATTGCCGACAATATTGGCCGGCCGCAGATTTTTGTCAAGCTCTATTTTCAATCTGCGGTTTTCATCCAGCAGTTTTTCTCTTTCCTCAAGTTCTTTAAAACTTACCGCGACGGCGTCGGCAACGATGTTCGCCACGGTTTCAATCAGGTTCAAATCCCGGTCCAGGTCGAGCCCGGTGCTTTTTTCGCGGTCAATGCTCAATGTGCCGATAACTTCTCCGTCATGGAGAATCGGCACACAGATAAACGCAATATTTTTCTCGGAGGAGCGCGCCTGGGTGCGGTCGAGAAATTCAGGTTCTTTTGAAATGTCCGGAATGACCAGCGGTTTAGCCTGTTCGGCGACTTTGCCGGTGATGCCTTCGCCAATATGATATTTGCCGCGTTTTATTTCAACATCGCTCAAGCCGTGCGATGCTTCGATAAACAGAATATCTCCGCGCAGCAGCGTAAATGTGCCACGCTTGAGACCCATTTCCCGATATAGAATATCGAGGATCTCTTTCATCAGCGCGGAAACATTTTTCTGATGCACAATGACATGGCTGATTTGATTCAGCACATTCATTTCAAGATTTCTATTTCTGTCCATTAAAATACCCGTAATAAAGCAATCTGAAAAATTTCAGTCATTAATATGATAAAACATAAAAGGAATAGCGCTAATATATTACAAAAATGTAATTTCTCAAGCGCGGCAATCAAAGTTTATCCACTGCCCGCTTAAAAGCATCCCTGGAGTTGACGATAGTATTGATATCCACGCAGAACGTCAGGCGGAAATATCCGGGATAGCCGAATCCCGCGCCGGGAACCGCCAGCACGTGTTCTTCGACCAGCGCTTTGATGAAGAGGCCGTCATCTTCAATCGGCGACTGCGGAAAGAAATAGAACGCGCCGCGCGGCATGGCATACTTGATGCCGGCGTGATCAAGGACTGCGGCCATGGCGTTGCGCCGCTGGCGGTAGATATCAATATCAACCGTGCAGTCTATCGAATGCTGCAGAATGTTCTGTGCCAGCGCCGGAGCATTGACAAACCCGAGAATGCGGTTGGTCATGATCGCGCCGTTAATCAGGTCCTTCGCGTCTTCAATTGCCGGATTTACCGCCAGGTAGCCGATTCTAGCCCCGGCCAGCGATAATTTTTTGGAAAATGAACTGGCAATGACACTATACTTATATAGAGAGAAAACGGACGGAATCTCGACATTGTCATAATTCAGGAAACGGTATGGTTCGTCTGACAGCAGAAAGATCGGACGCCCCGCCTTTTCCGAATGCCTGGTCATGATCGCCGCCAGTTTTTCCAGGTCTGCTCTGGAATAAATCTGTCCGGTCGGGTTGTTGGGAGAATTAATCAGCACGGCGCGGGTTTTCGGCGTGAACGCTTTATCAATGGCATCAAAATCCAGCTCAAAAGTCAGCGGAACGGATTTTACCGGACGCAATACCCCGCCGAAGTTACCGACATAAAAACCGTATTCTACAAAATATGGAGCCGGACAGATTACTTCATCGCCCGGTTCCAGTACTGCCCTGAAAAAAACATTGATGGCCCCGGCCGCGCCGCAGGTCATAATGACGTTATCTGAAGGAATCTCCATCCCCTGTTCTTCGGACAGGCTTTTGGCCACAGTTTTACGCACTGCCGGATAACCGGCATTGTTCATGTAACCCAGTGCGAACGGTCTGCGCATTTCGGTGGACATCCGGAACAGGGCATGGCCGACGCCTTCCGGCGGCGGCAGGTCAGGATTGCCAAGGCTGAAATCGTAAACGTTATCCGCGCCGAATTCCTTCTTCATCTCAATGCCGGCCTCAAACATTTTTCTGATCCAGGATGATTTATCCAGAAACCCTTTTATCTGATTGGATATAAGCTGCATTTTTATCCCCGTAAATTTTTTCGTTTTTAAACCATTCTGAACACTAGCACGAAAAACGGTTTCTTTCAACTTTTTTCACAGCATAACTCTCATAAAAGCAACTGATTTGAAAATATTTAATCCGGCAAATGTTGACAGAATTACTAATTAGTTAAAAGGAGAATTTTTTATGTCGAACATCAACATCGTGAGTGTGGAAAGAGCTTTGAACGGGCTTGTCGCCGAAAAAACCGGATTAATTGCAGATAAAGAGATATTCCGTGGTTGTCTGCCCGCCGGAGCGGACGGGTTTGCGGTTGCGATTATCAATGAAGAATTGCGTAATGAACCGGGGGAAAGAATTTTTACCGCGACAGTCTACGGTAAAAGTCCCGACCGGGATTTTGTGATGCGAAAATTTACCGAATGCACAGAGATTTTTCCTTTGTACGGCGGTCCCGGAATACTGGTCGATGAAATCGCGATAAACTTTTATGCGATATTCAAAATATCCATGGATTTCGCCGCCATTTCCGATAATGGAAAAATAAAAACGGAAGGATTGTTGAAATTAAAAATCCGTTTTTAATCGATTCCCGTCCATTTTAATGCCGGATTTAAGAACTCGTTTTCCCGGTATTTTTAAGCTTGAATTTCCTGAAGTAGTTGACAAAATCACTAATTAGTAAAAAGGAATATTGTATGAAAATTGTACATCCCAAAAACATAAATTTCAGTATTGGCGCTGAAGGCGGCATTACCCGCACCGGCACCTGGCGCGTAAAGCCTGACGACGACGTGAACATTCAGGAAAACCGCTCCGGCTTTCGACAGGAAGTTGAGGACTGGGCGGGAAAAATCGGTGACCCGTTCCGGATGCCGGCAGCCGATCTGCAACGTTACACCGAAGACCCGGACTGTCTTGTAACCGGAATCTCTTTCAATTCTGTCGAATTCTCCATCTATGACGTGACCTTCACCGGACATAAAAAACATTTGACCGCCGCTATGACAGGGGGAATCTTCGAGACGGTTAATGAGTTTGGAGAGCGCGAGAAAAGCGCCGCGTGGCAGATTCACGCGGACAGTCTGGAAGGCTGGCTGCCGGAAATTGGCGACGCCCTCAGTTGGGCCGGCGCGGATTACCGGTGCATAAACATCAGCAGCCGGGAGTTGGCATACCGCGAGTGGGAAGTAAAATTGACGGCCGTGGAGATGTCTGTTCTGATGATCGGCAACCCGGCTTTTAAACGTAACAATAATCTGGAAAGTTTCAGCAGCGCCCGGTGGCGCGTCAGCAAAGATGCGCTTGAATCATTTCTGGCGGCACATGCGGTCAATGCTGCTGCGGAATGGGCCGGCGACGGCTATGTCATAACGGATGTCTTGAGCGAAGCAAACGGCGCGTCGGGATATTATGTGACGCTGACGGCCAGAGATATGTCCGTTCTGATGATCGGCAATCCTTCCTTTAAGCGCAACGACTGTCTGGAGAGCGCCATCTGCGCCACATGGCGCGTCAGCAACGACGCAATTGATGAATTTATGGTTGCGCATGAAATCAACAATGATGCTTCCGGCTGGGCTGGAGAAGATTATTACATTACTGAAATCTCCAGCCGCCCCGATGGCATGCAGGGGTATCTGGTTACAATCGAAGCCAGGCATGTCGGAATACGGAAGCTTGATGTGAAACGCCGCGAAACATTTGCCGGGTACGATATTTTCGGCAATCTGAAACGAGAGATTGTATGGACCGGACGCTGGCGGGTGCATCGCGACAACAAACAGGACTTCGAAAATATCACCGGCACTTCCGCTGCGGACTGGGCGGAGGAAGGCTACATGGTCACGAGTGTTGACCCGTCCAGGATCAGCGATATGGAATATGAATATACGGTGGAGGCAAAATCCCCGGAAAATTCAAATCTGGCTTCGATGCACTACAAAAATGACCGTACCAATCTGGGCTCAAGAGTAGATGTCATGGTTGACAGCGGAACATTTATCCTGTCTGCGGAACAATGCGGATGGATTAAGAACGATGACGGCAGGTATGAGGAGATTGAAGACTGGGACTGCGGCACAAGCTGCCCGTTTGAGACCGAAGACACACTTGAGCAGGAGATGATCGGCGGCGAACTGCTTTGCGCCATACTGACCGTGTCAATTTACCGCAAAGGAGAAACCCGCAGGCATGTCGCGGCCGAAGTACAGTGGACAAGCAGCGCCAGGATCGTGAGCAATGCTGACGGACATGAGGGCGATTGGCGCAAAATCGAAATCAAGGCGGATATCATCAACGACTCCCGCGGCGATGTCTGGACTAAAGTCTCGAAAAAGTACATGCATGCCCCGGCCGGGTTCAAATGGAATCAGAATTACTGGAAATAAAACTATGGAAAATACAGCTTGCAATTTAGTCGAAGCAGTTGAAAATATAGAAGAGCAGTTACGCCGCAACCGGTTGATTGCCGGTAATAATATCATTATCGAAAACACCGGGTCCGGGTTCAAGATCAACAGCATTGGCGAAGTCTCCGGAGTTCCCAGATACAAAGGTTACTTTAAAGTTATTAATACTGGCGGCAAATCGGCGGCTGAAGTCACGGTGGTTGACGGCGCTTGCGTCAAAGCTGACGCCTGCGGTTATGTCACTGCCAAATACGGCACGAGTTATATCCGCATCAGCGCGGAGTCAAATTCTTTCGAGATTTCCGATTCCTGCAGTATTTATCTGGAGATAGACTTGCTGGCATTTACTGCCGTGGTCAGGCAGGCTGAACCCGCGATGCCTTCCACGCCTGCCGGAAAATGGCTGGTACTGCTGGCAGACATTAATTTTGATGAAGACAGCGGCATGCGGATAAATCAGATTCACCGGACCGGTGAAGTTTATATCGAGATTTTCAGAGATGTATATAACGGCCCTTTTGCCATTCGCGATACCAGCACTGCGGAAACAAAACAAATTACCGTATGCAATGGCGCAAATCCTTACGATCCGGTCGCCGGATATATCTGGCACGGCAATCTTGCTTTCCCGATTGCCCCCGCGACATTCCCGGCGGATGAAAACGGAACGCTGCTGTTTTTGTTTCTGCGTTATTCCGGCGGCGCGTATTCCTGCGGCATCGTGACACAGCCGGAACTGGTTGCCGATGATTATCAGTATGCCGCGATAGAACTTGGTTACGCGAAACTGTCCGGAAACTTCGTGCCGATTTATCAGTACCTTAAAACAAACTGGACAACAACCGGCCGGGTGGTGTGATGATTACTCTCAGCAATACTTTCGGATGGGATTATTTCGCGGACTGGTCCGGCGAAAATTCTTTGAAAAACTTTTCCGCAGTCAATATAGAAACGGCAATCGCGCTGGCATGGCAGGAACGCTATGAGTGGTTTCCGTGTGACCAGTCCGAATCTTTTAAGCGTAATTTTACAACGGTTTATGGCAATACTGGTATCGCGTTCTGGTGGAAGACTCTGGTTCCGCATGTAAACACCAATGGCAAATATGTTATTTATGACGGCGAAAATCCGCCGTCAGGAAGAGACAGCGGGTACGGGTGGAAGGGAATCGCGATCAAAGGCGACGCCATTCCGGATATGATAACGCCGGGTCAAAGCAACGGCGGCCTTCTTTACGGCGGCAGCGGTTATATTGGTAATTCCACACTCTGGCCTTTTGCATTATCCGTGGCGGAAATGGAAGACTTGATCGGGGAGACTATCCTGCCGTACCCGTATGACTGGCCTGTGTATTCCGCCGGATATTATCTGCAATTTTATAAAATCATCAACGCCGTCAAGCATCGCCTCTTCTATGCATCGCCGCCGGGCTGGTTTACCGGAATTGAAGATAATACCTGGTCAGATATCAGCCAGTACGCACTTAGTACACTGCTTGCACGGCAGAATATATACAGTGTTGATGTTTATCAGCACAGCAGCAGTAACAGCGGTTACGATGCTCACCTGAAAACCGTGCAAAGCGATCAAATCGCAAAATATTCGGAAGATGTTTATATCCGGCTGGTCTCTGCCTATGGCGCTGCTTTATGGCCGGCGACCGGAGAATATACCTTTTACAAGCATTTTCAACCGGGGGATATTTTTAAGATTGACCCTCCGCGGATTCCGGCGATTCCGGAAGGGGTCCCATTTTCTCAGGCCATTGATCTGATCAGCATCGAAGACCGTAAATCTGTCGCTGATAAATTCATTTTTCAAAGCGGCTGAACAATGTTTTCAGTTTCTGTTTTGATATAGGTAACTTTTTTAAATAAAAGTATTTACATCGTTATTGCATTACAAAATTACTATATGTGGATACAACGAATAACCCAAAATTTAAAAAGAAGGAGGCACTATGTCCGGATTTAAACGAATACCGGTAAAAATTGACGCGGCAACAGGACGTCAGATCAACGAAAGCGGCGCTGTCGTCCGGGAGGCGGATTACTTCCGGCTGCTGTTCGATGAAACCGTGATTCTCTGTTGTGAATTTTATGACCTTGAATGGTCCGGCGGCATTGCCGTCATGAAAACACATACGGTAGCGGAAGAGATGACGCTGTCCGCGTTCGGCGACTGTGATTTCGACCCCGCCACCCCGTTTATGTTCCTGGCTGAAGAAAACAGCAATCCGGTGCTCAATTACGTCAATGTGCCGGGCGACTGGCACGGCGATACGGACGCTGATCGCGGCAGAGGGCAGATCAGTTTCCGTATCAACACCAACACGGCGCGTTTCGAGCAGGCGCTCAAAGCACCGGGCAATCAGAAATATTACTTTTTGATTATTGGCGTTCCCGCCGGCGAGACCGGGAAAAGCGTCCTGGCATATTTCCGGTTCAAGGCGGAAAACCGTCCTAGTTCCAGCACCGGAATACCGGTCAGCGCCGATCCGGAATATCTGAATGCGCAGCAAACGGTCGCGCTGCTGAAAACCGCCCCTGAATTTGAGTTTTCAGTTGACGGCTCAACGAATTGGCATACCGCGCAAGTATCTGCTGACCGCTATTACCGCGAACGCCGGCTTGCCGGTGAATGGTCGGGGCCGGTGGCGCTGCTTGTCGGCACGCAAGGCGAACCGGGTACCCCCGGCGCTGATGGTGCTGATGGTGCTGATGGCGCTGCCGGGCCGCAGGGGCCGGCCGGTGAAACCCCGCTTTTGCTGTCCGGCTCGTTTACCAGCGCCGGGCTGTCCGGCGGCATCCTGACGCTGACGCATACCAGCGGCAATGTCTGTCTGCCCTTTGTGATTACTGACAATAATGGCAAAAATGTAACCCTTGACGAAAAGGCTGTCTCGTTCGCTGAAAATATGATTACCGTTGATCTGGCTGTATTCGGAGTTTTGCCGGGAACCTGGAAATACGCGTTCGGCGGCTTGCCCGGCGAGCAAGGCCCGGTCGGACCGCAGGGGCCGCAAGGTCCGGCTGGCGCCGGCAATGGCGATGTTGCCGGCCCGGATAGCGCAGTTGACAGTCAGATCGCGGTATTTGACGGTATCACCGGCAAACTGATAAAAGATTCCGGACAGTCCGTTTCGTCCGTTCAGTCTGCGGCTGTAGCAACTGCCAAATCTGCCTCCATCAACACTCAAACCGATAGTTACGCGCTGGTTATCGGCGATGCCGGAAAAATCGTCCGCATGAACAAATCCACCGCCAATACTTTGACGATTCCGGCAAATTCCGGCGTTGCTTTCGCAACCGGAACTATGATTGCGGTTATTCAGGCAGGAACAGGAACAACCTCTGTCACTGCCGCATCCGGAGTGTCTGTCAATGATGTTACCGCCGGAACCGGCGATCTTGCGGGACAGTACAAGGGCGTGATGCTGATTAAAACCGCAACAGACGCATGGGATGTCCTGGGCGCAATCGGGAGTATCGCATAATGATGAACCTGCTGTCAGCTCTTTTGCCGCACTCTGCCGGAAATGCCGGTGGCGGTACTTTCAACATAGCTTATAACGTTGACGGCGCGGGAACAGCCGCGGTAAATGGAACTTATTATGCCATGATGAGCCCGGACGTTGTAGACCAGTGGGGCAACCCGGTCTACTTGAAGACAGGTGCAGCTTTTTATCTTTTCGCATCCGCGAAAAACGGTGATACTTACACTTTCAAAATATCGGACAGTTACAGTGGCGGCGCAACAGATTACTATTCCTGGTCTGGAACAGAGCCGCAGGCCATCAGCAATCAAACCGTTTTAAGCGGCGGATCCGCGCCGTTTCCAACCATACAATAAAGGAGATACATCAATGAAATTCACGAACTTTAGAACCATCAAACTCGCAACCATTCCTGCCGCCGGCGATAATCCGCCATCCGGTACAGTCTATGAATGGCATACTCTCGACGGCTCAAACAATCTCGTAATCAATTATCGACTCGCTGACGGCACGGATAAGACTGCTGCGTCCGGAACCTCTTATGGCCTTCCGATCGCATCAAGTACGGTGTTGGGCTCCGTAAAAATTGGCTCAGGATTATCTATTGACAGCGACGGCGTCCTGACGGCAGGCGGCGGCAGTATTGGAACTGTTGTAGTCCTTGCCTCTTCGCAAACATGGACAGTTCCGACAGGCGTTACGCTGCTTAAAGATGTTTGGATCATTGCCGGTGGCGGTGGTGGCGGCGGACAAAACCATTCAGGTGGTGGCGGTAGTGGAGGGGTTAGACATTTAACAAATTATCCAACAATTCCAAGCAGTGGAATTCCCGTCGTAATTGGCTTAGGCGGGGCCGGAGGCGGTTATGGACAGAACGGCAATAATGGTGGTAATTCTTCGTTTGACGCAATTGTTGCCCTAGGCGGAGGAGGGGGTGCTAGAGATGGAGGAATCCCGCAGATTGGTGGATCTGGAGGAGGAGGAAGTTATGGCTCGTCTCCTAATTACGGCAAAGGTACTGGCGGACAGGGTTGGGATGGAGGAGAATATATTGGCAACGATATCTACGGCGGTGGCGGAGGAGGGGGAGCAGGAAGTGGAGGATTAAGCTGTTTAACAAGTGGCCAGCGGGCTGATGGTGGAGATGGAATAGACTTATCATATTACACAGGTACCAGTGTTGGCGATAGCGGTTGGTTCGCCGCAGGCGGCGGAGGCGGTACTTACAATGCAGTGGACAATACCCGCTATGGTCGGGGTGGCAAAGGCGGAGGTGCCCATGGCGGTTATACCAACGGAACGAGTGGGCGTGGAGGTGATGCTGTCGCAAATACTGGAAGTGGCGGCGGAGGGTCAACTACTCCAGCAGGTACTGGCAACGGCGGTGGTAACGGCGCAGCAGGCGTAGTTATTATCAGATACTAAAACGGAGTAAACCATGACACAAGAATTTAAAATCCTAAAAACAAAAAGACTGCTGGCGCAAATAGATGAATATGAGCTTGATGCGCCAGCGGGTTTCGGTGAATTAACCGTTGACTATATCGCGGATAATTACAACGGCGCGGGACCGGACTGGATGCCGGATGACATGCGGCATGTTATCACATGGCTGCTGTCACTCTTTGAGCCGGCATTTCTGATTCACGATATGGAGTTTTCCGCCAGTAACCGGACAACAAAAGGTTTTATAGCCGCTAACTCCAGAATGTGGCGCAATATCAGCAAGATAATCAATTACGAATATCCGCTGTGTAATCCGTTCTGCTGGATTGATCGCGTCAAATGGTATCTTCGCGGCGCCGCGGCCTATCGCGCCTGCAAACGTTTCGGCTGGTCCGCCTGGACTGATTAAGCGCGAGAAAAGTTTTAAAACTATCCCATAAGGAGTTGTTCAAAAATAAAGGTTCTTTTTGAACGGCTTCTAAGCCCTGTAGGTCCCATAAATTAAAGAAAGGGAATTGTAAAATGAATTTAGAAGCATTGACTGTCGGCATCGGTATCTTGACCCTGTTTGCCACAATACTGATTGCGACTATCAGCGGCACCGCCGCGATCCTCTGGCGCATCGCCCGGATTGACAAGGAAAAAGTTGACTGGACCGCATGTCAGCATCTTCGCGAAACATGCCCCTGCCGCCAGGAAATTAAGGAACTGAAAACAACGATAAACAACAAGGAGAAAAGAGCGTGAAAAATTTAATCTGTGTTATCTGTGCAATCGGTGGAATGAGCCTGCTTTCCGGATGTGCCGGATACAAAATCAACGACGATGGTTCGGCGTCATCCTGGGGTTTCTTAAGAACCTTGACTGTGCAGCATGAATACTACCCAGATGGCAAGCTGAAAACGCGCAATTTGTCCACTCAAAGTAACACTGCGGATGTTATGATGGGAGCAAATGAATTATTAAAGACCGGCGTGGATACCGCCGCTAAATTGAAACCGTAAATTAGATGAGAATGGTCTTTTAAATTTACGAACACTGCATAATTTAAAAGACCAATAAACTGTCTTTGCGACAATCCGGTATTATTCAAAAAAATTGAATTGCCTAAATCAGATTTTTTGTAAAATAAATATCTCCGTAATAATCACCTGGCTCATAATCAATATAGGAAATAGAAAAATCTTGAGATTCTAACAATTTAATAAGTTGCTCTTTTATTTTTTCAGAATGATATTCGATCACCAATCGTTCAACTTTGTCCAGATTATGACAATTTGAAAGGATTTCTACTTCCATGCCTTCTACGTCTATCTTTAAAATATCGACTTTATCAATTTTATATTTATTAAAAACAGTGTCTAGCGCCAGCGTCTTTGCATTGATGTTACGAATGAATTCATCCTTCATCCATTTCCTTTCTGGAATTTTTATTGACTTGCCGCCAATCGCGCCAATTTGTGGAACAATTTCCAGATTAATGAATCCATCCTTGTCTGCTATTGCTACGTTTTCTGATTCAAACATTTGAACATTATTACTTTTTATATTCTTCAATAACGCATCATACATCAATGGGTTTGGTTCGAAAGCAATAATTTTGCAGTTAGGCGCATAGCTTTTAACCTTTAAAGAATAATATCCTTGATTTGCTCCTATATCCAAGATTAGCTGGTCATTTTTAGGGATAAATTCAGGACATAGAAAATGGTTATTCTTCTGAAAAATATCAATATATGTTTCAATAGTTGAAAACGCCGATGACGCAATAAAATTGAAAGTCATTCCATTTAAATGTAGAGCAAACGGCGTATTATCTTCTATGAATTTATTATATGTCATTGTATATATGTGCCAGGCGGAAATCTTATCTAAAAGGTCGATGCTTTCCTTGTCGTCAGACAAAGTTTTAAGCTGATCCCAATTTATTGTTTTCACATTAGTACTCCTAAATTTCTGTCATTATCGTTAATCAATATAGATAGTATATGGGCTGAAAATGTTTTTTTACGACAGTTTTGTCATCTCTGAAGCTAGACCCTGTCCGAAAAGAGTTTTAGCATATTTTCTGTAGAAAATTGTTTCCTTGCGGAGCATATCACAAACTTTTCATCCGTATTTCTGCCTATAATCAGCGAAAAGTTTTCCAGTCTGTAATATTTTTGTGTTAC
>CAIPAT010000374.1 GCA_903863035.1 uncultured Lentisphaeria bacterium | reverse complement strand
CAGAATATCCGGCGAGACGTCGAACAGTTCAATGATTCGCCGGTTAACCAGCACCCGTTTATTATTTTCATCTATCACTAAAATTCCATCGCGTGAGGCGTTGACCTGCGCCTCAAGGAAAGCGGCCTTTGATCGCAGCTCGACTTCCGTCCGTTTGCGCTCGGTAATATCGCGACTTACTCCAAGAATGCCGAGCAGCGTCCCGTCCACCCCCAGGTAAGGCGTCTTTAGTGTGTCTAACAGGATTTCTCGACCATCCGGGAAGGTGATCCATTCCTCGTTATTGCTGGGCTTCATCAAAGCCAGCATGCGCTGGTCAAAATCCCGGAAGACGTCGGCAACCGTCTTGTCGAAGAGCTCGTAGTCGGTCTTTCCCACAATTTTCTCACGCGGGAGTCCCACAAATTCAGCAAACGGCGGATTGCACCCCAAATAAACACCGTTAATATCCTTGAAAAAGATAATATCCGGAATGGAGTCCAGCAGCGCAATAATCAACCCGGCCTGCCATTCTATCCGCTTCTGTTCAGTAATGTCCCAGTTCGTGCCAATCATGTTTATGGGGTTGCCGACAGTGTCGCGCAGAACAGTAGCAATGGCTTTAATATTGTGAATCGAGCCATCCGGCCAGCACACCCGAAATTCAGTATCAAACGTTTTCTCTCCGCAAAGCGCCTTTTTTATCTCATCCGCGCCCCGCTCCCGGTCTTCCGGGTGAACGCCCGCCAACCAGGCCTCGTAGGCGCCGCTGAACTGATCGCGTTTAATTCCGTACAGGCTGAACATCTGATCATTCCAGACCAAGTTGTTATTGAAAACATCATAATCCCATATCCCCACGCCGCTGGCACTAACAGCCAAGGACAAACGAGTTGATATTTGTTTCAGCTCATCTGCCGCCATCTGGCGCTCAGTGATGTCGGTATCGGAGCCGCGGTAGCCGCGCAGAGTTCCATCGCCATTCAGCAGCGGGATGCCGTTGGTGGCGACCCACAACTGCCGGCCATCCTTCGCCTGCACGTGGTTGATCAAGTCATGGAACGATTCTTTCTGCTCAAACAAAGCGAAGGCGGCCAGCTTGAACCCATCGCGCCCGGATTCCGGATGCAGATCGTAGAAATGCAGCTTGCCGATTATCTCAGCCGGCATGTAACCAAGCACCGGCTCGGCGGCACGGCTGATATAGGTGTATAGCCCCTGGAGATTCACTTCCCAGGCGATGGTGCGGCTTTGTTCAGCTAACTGTTCCAGCCGCTCCTCGCTGACTCGCCGCGCTTCTTCGGACTGCTTGCGCTGCTCGACGTTCACCAGCATTTGCGCAAATACCAGCAGCAGATCCTGTTCTTTGTCCGAATAGTTATGATGCTGCAACACCGAATCAAAGCCGACAAAGCCGATGCACTCGTTTCTGCTCATCAGGGGGACAGCCAGTAAGCTTTTGATACCCTGCGGTTCCAGAATGTCACGCAACCCGCCTGATGGCAGGGAAAGTACATCCGGCACATAAATCGACTCCCCGCATTGATGGGCTTTCACCCAGTCTGGCACGGCCGCCAGCGGCACGGCCTGCAATTCGTTGATTTGCGGGGTTATGCCCGCGGCGCACCATTCCCGGGTATTAATGCATATTTGCTGGTCGAAGTCATAGGCGAAAGTATATGCCCGGTCCGCCCTCACAAATTCAGCCAGCTTAATCATGGAGGTATTAATCGCGGCTTCGACGTCATCCAGCGGCAGGTTAATATACTGCGTGCCAATCTCCATAAGCAACTGCTGCAACGAGGACTGCGACTGCAATGCATCCGCAGCACGTTTACGCTCGGTGATATCAATCATCACAGTCATGGAGTATTGCTTCCCATGGATGCTGAACACATCGCCGGAGAAGAGCCCGTCGAGGATTGTCCCGTCCCTGCGCCTTACTTGCATTTCAACGTTGCTGATATATCGATCCGCCGACAGAGTATCCGCTGCGGCGGCCTGCAGCTGCGGATACTCGAACAGGCCGAGTCCGGCGGCAGTTTTACCAATAACATCGCCTCTGGAATAGCCGAGAACTTTCAAGAAAGCGTCGTTAATATCAGCGAAGCGTTGATCCGGCAGGGTGGAGATCGCTATCAGCGCCGGATTGTTGCGGAACAGCAGTTCAAAGCGTTGCTGCTCTTCCTGTACCCCGGTCAAATCCTTGGAGATACTGAAGATGCAGTCAGCGCCGCTCCATCGCCCGGGCCATACACGGGTCTCCGCCGGAACGATGCCGCCATCCCTGCGCGCCAGCAGCAGCCCGTTTTCCCAATTTCCTTTCAGGTTGGATTGATAAAATTTCCTGGACTCCGGACGTTTGTCCGCCGGACACAAATCCAGCAGGTGCATCCTGCCAAGCTCATCCCGGGTGTAGCCCAGCGTTCGCGAAACGGCGGCATTGCTGTAAAGCAGTTGACCGCCAGGCGTACTCACCATGATCATATCGGTCACGGATTCGAAGAAGTTGCGGAAATTGTCATCGCTTTCTTTTGTTTCCGCAAAGGTTGCCGTCAGGCGCCGTTCCGCCATGCCGAAAATAGACCACAGCAAAACAAGTACGCCGCCACACACCGTAACCGCCAGTCCGATATTCAGCAGCAAGTTGCTCCAGGCCGCATCAACCTCGGCAGTAACGTTCAGCATCAAAATGATGTACGCTACTTCGCGACCGGCAGCATCGGGCAGCCGGATCAGGCTGCATGCAAAGTGCTCTTTGCCCTGTTTCACATTGAAAATATCGTCTTCTGTACCTGTACGGGGATGCTGCTTAATCCAGGCAGCCGCCTCCTGCAGCATGTATTGGCCAGTCTGCTGAGTTACCACAAAATCAGGATAGTCATCCCATTGTCCGGCGAATCCGAACATCCGGCGTCCTGCTTCGAATTTATTCCGTGTTATGTATTCCTTCCTGATGACGGCCAGCAGGTCAAGGTTCATTTCCGCCGACAACTGCCTGGTCAGATGCGCAATCTCGATGCCCAGTTCCAGATAGCCAATCACTTTGCCATCCTGTTTCCATGGCATTGCATAGCGAAGAGCGCAATCGCCCGCTGGATCAAGATCAATGCCCCAGAAATCCCCGGCGGTGCTTTGTGCTGGAAGCCGTGCTCCGCGTTCCATGATATCGGCGGGCAATTCCGGCTTATGCATGCGCAGGAAACAAGTATTCTCCGGAGTGATAAAGTTAAAGTGCGTGATTCCATATTCCAGCTTCAATTGTTCGAAAACTGGTTGTGCCAGGGCTGTGAGCGCCGGCAGATCCCGCTGCTGCCATGCCTTCAATATCTTCTGGGTACTGGCGATTTGATGGCTTTGCACCTCCATTAATTGAACATGCGAGGCGACCATCCGATTCCAGCTCGATTGCACATGTTCGGTGGTGAGCAGTATAGTCCTGCTGGATGTTTCTTTTAATTCCCAATACTCATACGCCCCGTTAAGCGCCAGTCCGGCCAGCATCGGCATGGCGGCAACAGCAATAATCCAGTGGCGCAGTCGTAATATGTCCAGCTTTATACGATTGATGTACCAGCCGACAGCGAGCAGCAGCACCAGCAGCAGGACAAGCGTGACCATATACGGAAGCTGCCAGCCGGCGTTAATGGCGGCCTGCCAGTCATCGGCCTTGATATCAATGCCGATTACCATCAGCACCCGGCCGCTGTACGGATCAAGCACCGGCGCAAAGGCGGAGATAAAAGTTCCCCATTCATCGGTGTAAGGCCCGGCCGTGACCAGACGTTTCTGCTTGAATGCAATCAACAATTCTTTTGGAGGATTATGATAGCTGGTCCCGGGCGGCGAATACTGCGGATCATCCAGCGGCGTACTCTCCGGGCCGAAGACAATCAAGCCGTCTAAGTCCGCCATGGAATAAACCCATCTGGCACTCGGGATCATTTTTGCTTCATTGATCAACTGCTCCCGCAGCCGTTCAAAGACCGGCGTACCCCCGTCAGCAACCGTAAAAGAGAGTTCTTTGATCAGGTCCGGTTTAATATAGCCGGCGATATCCGCCGCATGACGGAGCAGGCGGACCCGCTTTTCGCCATCCAGGCGTGCCGCATACTGACTGCCGCCCCACCAGCCCATAGACAGCAACAGCACAAAAGCTGTCGCCAATAACAGCAATGCGCCTTTAAAATGTCTGCCGCTTTGTTCACTGCTCATATTTTACCGCCATCCTTATGGATTGAAAAAATTGGACGATGTTAATATATTTTCTTATTTAAAATACTTCTTCAGTAATGCGGTCAATGAGGTTTTATTGTAAGGTTTGGCAATATAATCATTGCACCCTGCCGCTATTGCCTTTTCTCGATCTCCACAAAACGCATAGGCGGTTTGCGCGATAATGACCACATCTTTATT
>CAIPAT010000373.1 GCA_903863035.1 uncultured Lentisphaeria bacterium | reverse complement strand
GCAGATATGGTTCCCGGAGATGGTCCAGCATCACATTATGAGCCGGCACGGCAAAGAGGATCTCAACTCCCGTTATTATTCCACCACTTACCCAGATGTTTACGCGGCGGCGGAACGGACTTTCGGTTCATGGGGAGAAGCCATCGAATCATGCGGCCTGGATTACAGCCTGATCAAGAAATATAAAAGCTGGACCAGGCAGTCAGTGCTGGACGAAATCCGGCGTCTGGCGAAAGCGGGAGAACCGCTGTTCTCGCAGCACGCCCAGGATCACCACAAGCCGCTGTATATGGCTGCAATTAAACGGTTCGGCAACTGGGGCAAAGCGCTCCAGTCTGCCGGGGTGGATTATAAGAGTGTCCGGTTGCGCCGGAGCATGACGGCAGGAGAAATTAAAAACGAAGTCCTGGCTTTATTCCGCAGCGGCGAGTCGCTGTCCTATATGCACATGAAAAAGAATTACCTGTACTTGCAGGCTGTGGCAATGCGGAAGTTGGGCGATGGCAGTTGGGCCAGAGCCAGACGCGAGTGCGGGATACTGACAAATTACCGGCTACAGCGGAAGCAAGTAAGCTGAGTCGTAGATAGGAGGCAATTACAACATGGAATATTATCTAAAAAAGCGCCGGATAATGACGTCTGTCTAAGAGAAAATTAGCCTTTAAGCTAAGAAAAACAAAAAAGGCAGTGAAGAAGATTTCAGAAAATCTTAAAAAAGCAGCCTCTTTTTAACACGCCAGGCCAGACCCCGAGTAAGAAGATACCCCGTCGCTTGCGACGGGGATGGACTGGAGGAGATTCTTTATTTCCCCAGTTGAACTATGTTCCCACCTGTTGTCAGAGCTTTCAGGTCTCCGTTGAAATGGATCAACATGAGAGTATTGGCGTCAAGCGTAAATTCCGTCCTCTGCGGGATAAAGTCGTTTTTGTAACGCGGCATATCCGATATTCTCAGCTCATCAATAAGCCCGTTCATCCCTCCTCTCAACATAAGGGGGCTTTCGATCTTGACCACCTTGTAGTTTTTCAGGACTGAAGTATGTTCAAAATACTGCCCGCGTTTCCCGTCGACATATGAGAATATCTGTAATGTCTTCTCTGTTCTATCCTTGTTGCTGTAAGGGCTATACCAAACCACAGCCACATGATACCACTGCCCCGCATTAAACAAGGTAGACCGATAATCGCGGAGCCCGACGGGTTTAAACGCCCCCTGGAGATTAACCCCATCACCTGTAATATAACTAAAAAGAGAGCTCTTCGAGGCCTCGCTCAGGCTGGACGGGTTATACTGATAGGATAGCTTGAATTTGGCTCCGGGACTGGAGAAAAATGACAGTCCCTTTTCGGAAGGCTCAAGTTCCAGGCTCGACCAATTCGGACGAAACCAAAATTCCAACGTCCCCTCCTGCGCATGGAAGTATTCATAATCCCTTTCCCCCTTCTCTGCTCCCAAAGGGATATTCAACATGCTTTTCCCACTTAACAACCAGGCTTCGCGGAACATCCCTTTTTGAAAGGGAACGTGATTGTCCGATTTAAAATCCTGTGCGACGGTTTCCTTTTTAATGTTTTTAGGAATGAAAAACCGGTTTTTATCCCATTTGGTCATAAAAGGAGGGATTCCACGAAATTTTACATAGGTTAAGTCATTGGGTTCTATCGCCCATATACCATCCTTTTTAGGGAGATTGTACCATCTGCCCTTGGTGTCTCCCATCTCGTGCCGCTCCTCTGAAGGATCAAACAAGAACACCCTGCGGTTAAGAAAAATCTCAGGCTTGCCTTCTTTGGGAACATAAAAGTACCATAATGGTCTTTTCCCAACAGGCATTCTGCCGTCAATATAGGCTCCTTCGGGCAAGTGAAGCACCATCTTGTCCACGTTGTCGTCCAGCACTGACCATATTGCCCCGCTTTCATTTGGCCTGAAAACATATTCCCCTGCATCCGAGTCAGCCTCCACAACAATTTTGTAACGGGACTTAAAATAATTGCTGTTTCCATCGTTGCCTGAAAATTTGATTTTCGTTTTCCCGTTATCTGGTGGAAAAAACCGATTAAAAAGCAAAATCGGCTTGTCTGTTTTGAGATTCAGAGTCAGTGTTTTCTGTGGGATTTTTTCAAATACCAGACTGTCTTTCACAACCTGAACCGCCGTCTTATGGGCAGAAGAAGATGGATATGGTCCTTTTCGCAAATTTGCCCCCTTCGTTTTTTCAAGGGCAACGGGACTTTCAGAAAACTCTTCGCCATCATCTTCGTTTCTCCCGCTTTTTTGTAATAAAGTGGTAACCTCCTTAAGCGGGGATGCGCTAAACATATATTTCCCACCTTCCTGACGACCAACTTCCTTGGGAAGTTTTAGTGTAAAAACCGAACCGGTTGCATCCTCCACGCCATTGTACTCCACGCGGAAGTCCTTGTTCTTACCTTCAACACACTTCACGCGTTTGACCAGTTCCTCGCTGCTCCAAAGATCAAACCAAACCTCTTTGTTTTTTTCTTTTTTAAATATGAATTCGGTTTTGCATCCAGACCAGCTTTGGTCAAGTCTTGGGAACCACATCCCTTCATTTTTTGCCGTCATGAAGAGATCCATCATGGCAGGCATGCTTTGGAAAACGTACCGCGTGAGGTGGTTGAGTCCCAGAGACGACTTTTTTATCAGCTCTTTTTTTTCCGCATCATACTCGAGAAATACCCCGCGATCAAAATAAAGTCTGGCCGCGCCAACATATTTCCAATCGCCAGTCAGCTTATAAGCTAGATTATAGAGCATCCCGACTGAATTGTTATAGAACAAAGGGGTCGAATCATCTGCATCCATCCTGAAATTAGCATTCTTCAGGATCACGCTTTTCGCCTTCTCGTCCCCGGTGGCGAGATAGTAATCCATGATCCCGGTAATCATCACTTGAGTTTTATAGAAAGCACCATAGGAAAGCTGATCGCGAAAATTGAAACTAATTCCAGTAGACACATCCAAATCCATAGCCCTGCCAGTAGCGTTTTCCGCAACTCTCTTGATTTTATCGCCCCATGTGTACCCATAGAGTTGGGCGACATGTCTCATCACCCCGCGCACGGGACAGGATCCGGTCATGACGTCTCCCTTCTCTGCAAATTTCCTTTCTGCCGCCGACTTGTACATCATCGCCACGTCATAAGCCCGCCGGTCACCGTTGCTGTAATAATAATAGAAAAGATAGTTGAGGGTGCTGGACGATTGATTATCAAGATTCACTTCTTTGGAGACGGCGTGATCCCATGGCATGGGAAGATCAAAAGGAGAAATGTCTTTTTTGCTGGCAACTTCTTTAAATTGACGGTAACTGCCCGGAACTCCTGCGGATTCGTCATGAAGGAAAGCCCCGTCCATATAATGACGGCTATAGAACTCTGCGAACCTCCTGTACTTACGCTCGCCGGAACGGAGATATAAATACCAGACGCTGTCCTTTAGTGTGTAATCGGTATAGTTGTACCTGAAAAAATCCCCATAAAGTTTACCATCAACATACCGATACATGAATGGATATTGTCCATAATATAGAAATCCGTAGCTCCCCCAGCCAGAAATAAATGCCGCAATATTATCAAAAAACGCTGAAATGAATCCCTCCGCTTCGGGGAAATTATTTTCGTCCTTGGGATAGAAAAACGGAACAGCTCCGGTTTTGTAGATCCACCGGGGATCGCTGGATGCGTAAATCCCTTCCCTGAACGCCTGAGCCAAAGTTGTGGGTGATGGGGAAGTCTTGACTGATCGCGGATAGATCAGTACTTCGTGAGTCTTTGAATATCCGAGCGCATTGGTCTTCAATTTCAAGACATTGGGAACAGCATTCTCACGCTTAAGCGCTTTAGCCCATCCCTCAAGATCCCAAAACTCGACCAGTGTCGGCATCTTGAAATCCAACCGCATTCCTCCCAATGATGACCAGAAGTGCATCTTAATTCCATCCGAGGAAGCTTCAATCCCTTTGGGAAACTGCTTGGAAAGATCCTTGCAAATCAGAGAGAGACCGGTTGATCCGTCTGAAATCTCCACCCAGTCGCCACAAGTCTGGCCTGATTTGAGTTTTTTAATAACTTTATTCTGGACGGATGCAAGAATATACTCCGATTTGTTCTGTCCGTGGTGAGGATATACTGTTTGGGCCAGATATAGCCGCTCTCCTCCGCCCAATGACATTTCCTCGTTCTTTGAGGGGAAGGATTCATCGGATGCAAACGACATTGTGCCAAAATTTTTCCCCGCGGCCTTAAGTTCCATTCCGATATCATTGTACCATATCTCGTCCGTATTCCGGGTGATGATGAAGGTATGGATCACCTTGACATAGGGTTTCCCCTCAAAAAACTGGAGACGCGTAATATGCCGACCGACAGGCTCCTTCTGAAAAAGATAGGGCGACTCCAGCTTGATCTCCGCGCATAAGGGACCTGGACTTTCAACAGTCAATTTATTGCCGGAAGCTACCGCTTTTCTTCCATTCTGATCCTCCACATACAGAAACTCTTTGTTGTCAGAAATGATTTTATCATGGTCACTGAATTTACCGCTGTCTGAAAACCATGCGTTTTCAATGCCGTATCCGGTGATTTCATACTTTGCCGGACCTGTCACAACAGTGATCTTATCGGGAGAACTGGTGACGGATAGTCTGGTCGGAAAGTTTTTGTGTGTTACATCCTTGCCATACTCCGCGAAATATGCCAATCCATGTTCCGCGATAAACCAAGCGCAGACCCATTTGATTGAACCATTGGGAGTCCACGTCGCTGTCTTTTCAATGCGGGCGAGAACTTCATTTCCACGGCTGTCGATGATCCGTATGTTTGCCGTGTCAGACAAGGCATCTTTGGGCAATGGAATGCCACAGGTTACCGGATATTCCTTTACTGCGGCCTGCAATTCCACAGGGAAATCAACCGCCAAATTGATTTGTTCCCCGGATGAGACGATGGAGATGAAAACAGACGATATGATAGCCATTGAAACTGTTGTCGACCGCCATAAACTGCTGATATGAATTTTGTTTCTCATAACAATGAAAAGTGAAGTTAGTCCTTTTGTTCGTACAATTTTAGCGGTAGTGTAAGGTGTAAAACCCCCGTGGCGAAGCCATTAAAAAAACGCTTCAGATATCTATAAAAGCGAATATTCCCTATAATATCTATGAACCTAATCCTCCATAAAAAAAATGCAATGGCAGGAATAAAAAATCACAGAAGAATTAGGCAACAGTACTCACTACCATAAATCTCTTCCCCATATAAAACCACCACTTGCCATGTATTAATTTTACGACAGGGGATCAATGCGGGCGACGGTGCGGCGACCCTGCGCCGCTTTGGTTCTGTTGTATAACTTTCATATCCCGGTATCGGCGTAGAATTGGTGATATCATACCGGATTCAAAAGCGGGAAAAAAGACGGAATCTGAACCCCGAGTAGCTTGACCAGTGACCGGACAGCATCGCGCAGCAGCACCCAGTCCACAGGAAAATGGATGTTCGACATCAGGCAGGTTGCGTCCAGCCAGAGCGTTTTGCTTTCCAGCGGACTGCAACCATATTTTCCCGCGGCAGCTGAAGAAAACTCTCTGAGCAGCGATTCATTGATTTTGCGAATGAAATCATCCGGAACGAGCAGTGCGAAATCATGCAGCTTGCTTTTGCCTGGACATTTGGCGGAAGCAAAATCCCCGGCAAAAATAAACCGTTGAAAATCTTCGCTGGCCGCAATCAGAAAAGCCGCCTGACGGAATGAACTTTTCAGTTCAAGGCACAGATAATTGCTGCGCAAGGCCTGAACCGCATAGACGGTATGACGGCGGATTTCTTTCGGAGTCAATTTCAATTCCGGATTGCCGGATGTCTGCACGATACGCTCAAGATAATATTCCGCAAATTCAAATTCCACGCCGCTTGTGCTGAATATCCGGTCTACAAAATCAAGCCGTTCACATAAATCACGATATTCTTTATGATTTGTTCCGCGGCGGATTTGGAATAAACTGCTTTGATAGGTTATATTTTTCATCGAGAGAAATGCTCCTGTTATTTATAACGGTGGTTTTTTCAAGGATTTGGTCGTTTTTGATTAATATACACCATTACTAAAAACAGGCATCTCTCATCATTAAATACTTAGATTTTTACAGACAGGCTCTGTATAGATGAGGTTTCTGATATTTTGCTAAACAATATCCAATTTGGCAGAGATACTGATGACAACAATATATTTGATGTCGAGGCATATATAAACAAGGTGAATAATCTTGAACAAATCAGCGTAAAACTAATCAAAATATAGAACACAAAGAAAACATTATATTTATGAAAATATTTATTATCAAGCTAGTGTTGGTAATCGTAACTCTGAGTATCTCCCAACAATTGCTAAATGCGGAAACCGTTTTTCAGAATGATAAATCCATCATGATGACGCTTTATACGCGTGGCATTAAGGGCGATCTGCCGGTCACTGTCGGGGTGCCGATACCGGAGGGAATACTCAGAGACACCAATAATCTTGCATTAAGCGCCGGAGGCAAAGAGATTTATGCGCAACGTGCCGTAACCGCCCGCTGGCACACGGATAATTCCATTAAATGGGTGCAGCTTGATTTCATAATTCCTTCTACCGGTGATTCTGCTGAAGCTCTGTCACTGACAGTTGGCAAACCGTCAACGGCGGTCGCTCCTGCACGGCGGGCGACTACAACCGAGTCCGCAGATAGCATTTGCGTAGATACAGGAGTCATTAAAGTCACTCTTTCTAAAAAGAATTTCTCCATGTTCACCGGGCTTGAACTTGCCGGCGACAGTCCAAAACAATTGATCGCAGCCGCAGGACGGGATAACGGATCTTACTGTGTAACCAGCGATGGAACGGGGTATTACAGCGGCAACGACTCAGCCAGCACTGTTTATGTGGAAGATAACGGTCCGGTGCGCGTCTGTGTTCGCGCTGAAGGCTGGCTGGTTTCTGGTTCCGGCGAAAAGAACAGCCGCTACATTACCAGGATGTATTTTTATGCTGGACTGCCGCTGGTCAAAGTTTCCCATACTTTTATCATTACCGCCGACACCGACAAAACGCATTTCAAGGATATCGGACTTAAAATCGGCGGATTGTCCGCGCATAGTGCCACATTCATCAATGGCAAACCGGTTGCGCTGCCTGCTTACGCCATCCAATACGAACACAATCTATATAAACTTTATTCAAAAGGCAAATGTGTCGCTGATGGCGACAGACTGCCAGGTATGGTATTGCTGTCATTGAACAATCAGAATATCGGAGCGGCAATCGCCGACTGCTGGAAGAAATACCCGAAAGAAATTGAAGTGCTCCCCGATGGGCTTATTTTTCATATCTGGCCTGCCCATAATGAACAGACAGTAGAACCTGCTCCAACTATTGACAATCTTGACAGACTATGGTCTCAGCATCACGGAAGCATTCTGAAGATGGCGTCGCCGCCGAATATCGCGCAGTTTCCAGCAGACGGCAAAATTACCGAAAAAATGTTGCGTTATGCGCGGGCATCGGCGGATAACAACGGCATGGGAGTTGCTGTCACCAATGAGTTTTTTTTCGATTTTTCAGGGAAAATTCCGTTGAACCAGTGGGCGGCCGCCATTCCGCTTTGCGTTACAGAACCAGCCTGGCTATGTGCCAGCGGTGCGTTTGGTCCACTGGTCGCTGCACAGGCTGGCAAGATGGCGTATGTCGAAGACATTATGAAGAAATCCTTCACCTGGGAGCGCGGCCTGGAGAAAACATGGAACGATTACGGCATGTGGATTTACGGGAATGCGCACACTTTTTTTAACATTACGGCTGAAAATGACGACAAGCCAGGATACGATCATCTGAACCGTCCATGGCGCAATATGCATCACGGTTATCCTCGCGTGCCGTGGCTGATGTATGCCCGTACCGGCGACCCGCAATATTATGACTATGGAGTACGCAATGCCGAATACAATATTGATATATCCATCTGTCACTGGCAGGATGATGCCTATAACTCCCGCTATGCGGAAGATTCCACCAAATGGCATAAGCGTAAAATAAAAGGTGCCCTGACTGACTATAAAGGCTTGGCCCCTTGGAGCGCAGGCGGGAGAATTGCCGATTACAATTCCATGACTGATTATATGCTCTATTATTATTACCTTACCGGCAACCGGCGCGGACTGGAAATCGCGAAGGAGTGGGGGGAATGCATTAAAAAAAACCGCCCCGTGCCTGGCAATTATGCCGGGCGCGGCTGGATGGGGCCGCTGGATTCGCTGCTGCAACTTTACTTGGCAACGCTTGACCGGGAATATCTAGCCATATCCGGAAAGTACATTGCAAAAACCCAAGCCAGCCAGCAGAGCGACGGCACATTCTCGGACAGTCACTGGTGGACTTACGCACCTGGTATTGTCAATTACTATCGCATTACCAAAGATTCGGACACTGCTAACATTATTGTCAAATGGGCAGACTATTTCATGCGGCACGACAGGATTAATTTTAACGTGGACAAACAAATAGATATCGACGGAGTAGGGATTGGATTCCCATGTCTTGACGTCCTTGCCGAAGCATATAAAATAACAAAAGATGATAAATATTTAAAATCGCTGAAAGCCAGGATGATGATTACGGCAGATTCATTTTATTTACGCGACAACTCTGTAATTGATGGGTTCCCGGCTTATACAGGCAGCTCGCTGTACGGTTTCTTTCATCAACTTGTCCCGTACGGACTAAAGGAACTGTCGGCGCATGAATCAATGGTCCCGGAATTTCCCCGCTGGGATAGCCCCGGCAGTCAAATGTTTGTGCTGAAGCATCCGCAAGAACAGCCGTTTGAGATAAGCTTTGATTACGCCATGCCACAGGGCCGCGGCTATGTACTGCTGGAGGACGCTGCTGGTTCAGTGCTTGGAACATACCGTATGGAGCAGACAGCAGCGGAAAATACCGCAGTTAATACTATTAATTTAAAGATTCCGCCCAGAAAGTCAGGTGAATGCATGATGCAGATTGTATTTGAGAAACCACTTGCATCAATCCTGCTGCCAGTCCGAAGAACGCAACCAATTAAAATGGTATGCATGCTGCCAAATATGCCAGTACCGCTGGTGCGCGGCACGAGCCTGTATCTGCAAACCACTGGCAATCCGTCATTCAAGATTGTTGCGCGTCCATCGGTGCCGGCAAGTTTCGCATTGCACGATGTCTGCGGCGGACGCCTAGGCTATGCTATGATATGGGCTGGAGATAATATCTCCTCCGATGTATTGACCGCAAACGCTCCGCTTCCTGCCGGGATTATTATAAATTTTATCGCAGGGCTTTCCATAAAAAATGCGTCTATCAAGTCCATGAGCGGTGTGGCCCCATATGCCGCGGCCAGAGCAGACGAGTTTTTTATTCCAGAGAACATCAACACTTTCAAACCCACGGTATTTGACGCCGCTACATACAGCTCTGCATTATCGATTAGTAACAACAATATAAAAGAAGGGAAAATAAAAAAAACAAAGAAAGTCGTGGCTCCGGCGGCCGAAATGCTTGAGGAAATGCGTCTTTAGAATTGTGCGGATACTTCTCCCTAGAAAATAACATTCAGCCGTCGCGTTTTATTCAAGAAGGCAGGCAGCTAATAGCCCATTGTAAACATAAAGCCGCAACTTCAGGGGAAAAATACCCTGAAGTCTAAATGGCGGCGATAATGCCTGCACTGCATACCATGTCAGGTTTTAATAGTTGCTGTCCTGTATCCGCAGGCGAAGCATATCATTAAGCAGCAACTGGCATGGAAGTATGCCGATAACTGGAAAAAACATCAGGAGCATTCAACGGTTTACGAGAGCAGGTGCTGAGTATACACTGCCCGCAGGCGGGTAAGCAGCGCGCAACTTCAAAAGAAAATTACCCTGATGTCGCGAGAGTGCATAAAAAACTCCAAATGACACAAATCTGTGCATGCTGGAGTTTTAGTAATACTTTGCCGTAGCGTCAGATCTTAGCAGCAGTCCAATCGGCTTTACTGACGAACGCGGTGAGATTGCGGCCGTCTTTGGTCACAGCCTTGAAGGCATAACGTTCATTGCCTTTGGTGCCGTAGGTGACTTTCTTGGTTACTTCGACTTGAACTTTTGTCTTCGCCTTGACGTCATAAAATGAATGCTTCATTTGACCATCTCCTGAGTTGGTTGTTGTTGCCCGCCCGGACTCGACCAGGCTGACTGAATAAAAGTAGTCGTAAAACTATTGAATGCAAGCTCAAAGCATAAAAATGAATTATCCGGCCCTTGCTTTTTAATGAAAAAGAACGATTTTATCAGGTTTTGTTTTCAGTTAAAGTTAAGCAAGTGAAAGAGATGAGGAGAAAAGATGTTCAAGCAGATTTGTTTTCAAAGATAAAGAAACTGGGCGATGGCAACTGGGCCAGAGCCAGACGCGAATGCGGGATACTGACAAATTACCGGCTACAGAGTGAGAAAAGCGAAACCATAAGAGGCTAATACCATGTCAATGACCAAGCGCGATTTTGTGGAGAAGATAGCAAAGGCAACCGGCCTGCGCCAGCAGGATGTGACTGTCGTGGTGCAGCGGTTACTTGACTCGCTGTTAATGATGGGATAAGATTAGGTGAATTGATTGCTTATCTTAATATTCGCGTAGAAGTGCGATTCTGATTGTTAAAAGATGCCGTTTTCATAAACAGTTAAATAAGGAGAGCATAAAGATGACAAAGGCGCTGGCTATTTTCCTGTTAACTTTACTGTTTGCAGATGATGCAATGCTGGCTGCGGATGGCCTAAAAGCAACAGGAAGCCGTCCTCCCGCAATACCAATAGTTATCGACGCTGGTAATGCTTCAGCTCAGGAAACAATTCCTCTGGGTTGCGGTTTTCCGCTTAAAGAAGGCCAGGCCTTGGCAATCAGTGAACTGGCTGTTGAAATTCCTGGACAGGGCATGGTGCCTGCCCAATTCGAGGTAAGAACGCGTTATGAGTCCGGCTCCATTCTCTGGCTGTGGGCCGACTTTCTGGCCAAACCGGACGGCACTGCCCGTCTGGTCTTCGGCAAAAAAAATCCGGCTGACGAGATGCCCAATATCACGGTGCGGGAAACGCCAAAGGATATAGTGATAAACAATGGGACATTGGAATTGGCATGGGATAAACAATACGCGTCTCCGGTCAGCGTGTCATCGGTGAATAAAGAGTCGAAACAGGAAATCGCAAATGGAACCGGCGGCGACATTTATCTGATTGATCAGAATGACCGTAAAGCAATTTTAGGTGGAACCGGCGGCAAATTAATTTGGAAAGTTGAAACATCGGGCAAGGTGCGAGTGGTATTGCGCTGCGAGGGATATTATACTATTCCGGATGGAACTCAAATCGCCCGCGCCGTTGTACGCTATCACATCTATCGCGACCGCCCGGAAATAAAATTGGAACATACGTTTATTATTACCCGTGACAATGATGAGATATGGTACAAGGAAATAGGCATCAGTCTGCCACTGAAGAAAACAGACCGGTACAAGGCTTATTTCTCCGACCGCAAAGGAACTGTGTACTGCGAAGATTTGAAATCCTGGGAGAATGCCTGGGTTTTTCAAAAAGAATATCCAGTGTATAACCGGAAGGAATATGTTTGCGAACTGGGAAAAGGCAAAGATGTAAAACAGCAGATCGGAGAAAGCGCCGGCTGGGCGGCGCTGGACAACGGCACGGCCGGCGTGATAATTGCGATGAAAGATTTTGCCATCCAGTTTCCTAAAGAATTTCGAGCGTCCGATGGGCGGATGACCATCAAGCTGTGGTCAGGCAGGGATGGACGAAAACTTGATTACCGTCCTAAAACCCTTTGCGAAGACTGGTGGAAAGAATGGGTGGATTTTGCTAATAAAATTAAAGAAAATAATACCAAAGATTTTAGGCCCGAGTTCATTCGTAGTGAAGAAAATAAACTGAGCAGTGTCGGCGTGTCGCGAAATCACGAACTGATTTTTGCCTATTTCCCGGTGACGATTGACGGGAAGCAATATCAGGACATAGCGCGGGCTGTTCAGATCCCCCCGCTGGCGTATGCCGACCCGCGCTGGCTCTGCCATGTTGATCCGCGCGCTTTCTGGCAGATGGCGGCCAAAGGAGAAGGGGGCAAGGATTTTGAAGACATCGAAGAATTCATTTCGACATGGTTTGATGAGTATATGGTGCCTCTGGAATATTTCCGCTATGCCGGCTGGTATGACTGGGGAAAGCCGCCTGATTTACGTTATTTTAAACAAGTGAATAATAATGTAATCAATGTGTATTCTGCCTGGTTCAGGATCAGCACAAAAAGCGCCTATAATGTGAACAAATCCATCCTGCTCGGATGGGCACGTTCCGGGGATCGTAAATATCTTGATTTCGCACAACGCTCTATCAGTTGGACTGCTCAATACTCTTTTGCGCATTGGTCCGGCGGCAGAGGAAAAAGAATAGAAGGTATGTTGTTGTTTGGTAACTCCCATCTATTTCCATACTGGAAATACGGCCGCGGCACCCTGAAATGCGTTGGTGAACCTGAATATGTCACTGGCCTGGCCATGCTCTATCTGCTTCGCGATGCCCGCTGGGCAAAGGACACACTCGAACCGTTCAAAAACAATATACTGAAAAATTTTCGATGTGACCCGGAATTCACCGGTGTGGCACCGGATACGTTTCTATCTCATATGACCGGACTTTACCGTATATTTCCCTCGCCTGATTTGAAAGAGAAAAGCCGGATGCTGTTTACCGCTTTTACCGATCCCAATGGAAACGGCGGCATGAGCAAAGCATGGTTCAGCAAAAACCCCGGTCGTTATACTGACGTTTATAAACTGCCGCGGAAGAGCTTGGCTGTTATGGAATATTGTGATGTTTTCGGGTATGATGATCGCAACTTGAAAGTGCTGAAAAAAGCGGCAGTCAAAGGCTACGAACAGTCTTTTCCTGAGGTTTGTCGTTATTGTGATGTATGGGGCGCAACTCTGGCAAAAGCATATCAACACAATAAAAACAAAGATTTACTGGAAAAAAGCAAATATCAGCTTGAGACCATTCGTAAATTATATTCTGCTTATAAGAAGTTAGAGACAAAAGGTGGTGATTACTTTGTCGGCAAGGTGCTGACTAACCCCGGACATGGCGCTGGCTATGGAAGAGATTATAGGTTTCCAGAGTTGGGGTTGACCATTCAGGCAGCCAGAGACAATAACACTGACGAGGAAATAAGAGCAGATGAAAAAAATCGCGATATTCGTATCGCCTTGGGACCTCACACCAGTGGTATACCTTTTATCTCCCTACCGATGGAGATCTGGATGCTTAATGATTTCAAGGAACCGGAATGGGAGTGAAACCTTACCGGGAAGTCTCTTAAAAACCTGAAAGTCTGATAAAGCGTACACTTTAAGCTAAAAATTACTCCAAGAGTACGATTTCTTGTCAAAGTCGTGCTTTTTTTCTTGCCTTTATACATGTACGTGTTGCGTTAAATACATCCACGTTAAATAAGTAGTCTGCAAAGACATGTTCGGAAAATTGCTCTATTGAACTAAGCAGGATACAGAAAAAAACATACAATCAAGCCGAAAGCTTATCGGAAAAAACTCAGATCCGAAAAAGCAATGAGATGAAAATAAAGATATCAGTAATTGCCTCTTTGCTGGTTTTGCTTTGCGCCGGGTGTCAGTCGCCGTTGTCTATAGCCGCCTCGCGAAGCGATATAAATACAGTAAAATAGCTTCTTGATAAAGGCGCGGATGTCAACGAGAAGAATGCTTTGCATGGCGGCACTGCCCTGAAAGCCGCAAGTTCAGCGGGTCGGGTCGAAATAGTAAAACTTCTGCTTGACAGAGGGGCTGGTGTGAATTTGGAATCAGGCAATATGGGGTGGACCGCTTTAAGCGCGGCGGCATGGTTTGGACACCATGATGTTGCAATGCTATTAATAGAGCGGGGCGCTGACATAAATATAGCTGTTGCGGGACTGCGCCGCGGAATTGGAACTGGCAATGCGGTTGAATTTCTTAACAAGCTTGACCAGGAAAGAATCTCCAGCCAGTTGACAGCGGCCAGGCAGCGCCCCCAAAAACCTTCTGTTCCTGTTGCAATAACATCGGATGTCGGTGCAATATCCCCAACCATAACAATATCCAATAAAAATTCCGCTGATCCTTTTTAAACGCGAGACCTGCGAGAATGTTTGCCCGTAGCCAGCATGGAGCATTCATAGTGGATTATGACCAAAGCTAAGCAACCGGCAGAGAAGCCGCCGCTGATGGGCGACTGCGTGATGGCCGGCTTCCCGTCCCCGGCTGAGCAGTATGTGGAGCGGGCTCTGGACCTGAACGAACTGCTGGTCAAGCATCCGGCTGGAACCTTCTTTGTCCGCGCTGCCGGGGATTCAATGATACAGGCCGGGATCATGCCCGGCGACATTCTGGTCGTTGACCGGGCGCTGGATGCGGTGGACGGCAGCATCGTCATTGCCGCGATCAACGGGGAGTTCACCGTAAAATATTTACGGAACCGGGAAAACATGCTGCAACTTGTCGCCGCCAACCCGGCTTACAAGCCAATTACCTTTGCCGGGGAAAATGAACTGCAACTCTTCGGCGTGGTTACCGCCGCCATCCATCAATTCGTCAAGCAGGGAAAGTAATATCATGTTCGCCCTGGTGGACTGCAATAATTTCTATGTATCCTGTGAGCGAGTCTTCGACCTGTCGCTCCTCAATAAGCCCGTAGCCATTCTCTCGAACAATGACGGGTGTAGGGCGTCCCGGTCTGACGAAATCAAGGCATTAAGCATAAAGATGGGCGTACCGTACTTCCAGCTGAAGCCGCTGATCGCCCGTCATGGCATCGTGATCCGATCCAGCAATTATGAACTCTACGGCGACCTGTCGAAGCGGGTAATGACCGTCCTGGGCGACTTTTCCCCCGATGTCGAGCCTTATTCTATTGACGAGGCTTTCCTGCTATTATCACTGCCGGAGGGCTCCGATTACTTCGCTTATGGCCAGCAGATCCGGAAGAAAATATTGAAGTGGGTCGGCATTCCGGTCGGAGTGGGCATCGCTCCAACCCGGACCCTGGCGAAGATAGCCAATCATATTGGTAAGAAAGCTCCGGAGGGCGTATTCGTCATGCCGGATAACCCTGCGGCCATCTTATCAGAACTGCCGGTGGTGGAAGTCTGGGGCATCGGCAACCGCCTGTCCGATAAGCTTAACCGCCTGGGCATCCGCACAGCTGAGCAGCTCCGGTTACAGGACGATGCGTTCCTCCGTAAACAATTCAATGTATGCGTGGCCCGGACAGCGATCGAACTCAACGGCACTCCGGCACTGGAGATGGACAATATCGAAGAGCCGAGCCAGAGCATCAGTTGCTCCCGTTCTTTCGGACATCCGGTCATAGACCTGCGCGATCTGACGGAAGCCGTCGCGGTCTATACCTCCACCGCCGCTACCAAGCTGCGTAAGGAAAACCAGAAAGCCGCCGGGGCTAATGTCTATTTCCAGTATTATCCGGAATATGGCAATGCAGCACAGGAAGGCGGGATCACCGGAACCACTGTAGTCTTTGACTTCCCGACCGGCGATACCAGTACGATGCTGAATAAGATCGCGACTGTACTGCCCGGAATATTCATTGAGGGGCGGAGATACAAGAAGGCAGGCGTAGTATTCTACGGACTGGAAAGCGCATCAAGTGTGCAGCCGGATATCTTCAGTTATGCCGAATCATCGAGGCGCGACAAACTCTACGAAGCCGTTGACAAGATCAATAAACAGTTCGGTAAGAAAACTATATTCCACTTGTCTGAAGGCATCAAGCGGCCTTGGACGATGAAGCGGGACCATTTGTCGCCAAATTATACAACAGACTGGCAGCAGATACCGTTGGTGAAATAATCCCAGTTTCATCATCATCGCGTTATCCGTCATAAATACCGCATGCATCATGCGGTTGCTGGTATGCTGGAGAGGTGTCAAATAACTACCCTGATGTAGCCCCTTGCAGGCAGTTTTTAACGTGTTGTAGCAGATATTCGATGCACGACGATTCCATAAAAGGATACATAAAAGGCTAAAAACGTGGAATCGCTCTTGAACATAGCTAAAAGATATTGTAGATTTATTTAGCGCGGCAAAAAATGACGGTTACACAAAATTTATGACACTCCTCTGATTTCAAGATGGATTCTTTGTTTTTTAATATGAGGTAGGATGACTGAGGCCCCTGAAATAACATAAATCAAAAATACTATCCTTAAAATAGACGCAAACAGGAGTTTTTTATGACATACACTCCGACTAGAGTATCTGTCAGTTATACACTGCAATTGCCAAGAATTTGTGAATATTGCGGATTTCAGTATGAATACACCAACAATATCTCTGAAATCGGCAGTTCTACAGCTCTAGGGGTAAGCGAGGAAAAGGCAAGAAAGAGTGCGATAAGTCAAGTGGAAGATGAAGTAAAGTGGATTACCTCACGTCCAGATATCTATGGCTGTCTTTGTCCGAAATGCGGACAGTTTTCATCCGCTGCCATAAATAGTTTTTTTTCAGAAGGATTCCGCGAGGCTATTCTAAGACCGTTTCGCCGTCGCATACGTTGCAGCGCTCGTTGGGCGGCAGTTATCGTTGTGCTTCTTGGAGTTTGTCAAATTCTTTGCATGACGCTGGATTCTTGGGTTGGTATGGTAGAAGTGCTGTTTTGGCTTTTGCTTGCAATATTAGTTATATTCGTAATTTCTTTGATTCGCAATGCCGTGTGGCTACGAAGGATAAGTCCGTTCGATGACAGAAAGGCAGAAGCAATAATTCGTTTAGCTTATTCTCGCGGGAATGACCACCCGTTCTATGAAGATCAAGGTTTCTTTGCTAGTAAAATAGCTGGATATGGTTTTACGACTGATGAGGGAACCTTGATATTTCTAGGGGGTAGGTGGCTTGTTGATGATGATCATGGTTTTCGTAATATAATTAAGAAATCTGGCACGGGTTATATCTGCCCTGGCTGTGGCGTCGTCGTTGCAAATAATGCCGTCCTTTGCGTGAAATGTGGTCGATTCTTGGACTCAAATCGGAAATTGCAGCGCTGGGCTGAAAATAATCAAACCGATATGTCTCCAGAAGACGAGAAAGAATGGACATCCGAAAAATTCAACTGCCCGCACTGTGACCAAAGTCTTCAGGCACCCGAGGAGATGCTCGGCACTGTAATTGATTGCCCAAACTGTAATAAAAATATAACTATTCCGAAAGCGGAAATACTAATCGTATCTTCACCTGCAATTAAAGTGTCACGGGGCGGGTAAAATGGGCCAGGTGTGGGCGGGTTAAAATGGGCCACTCAAAGAGTATATTTTGTCATCGTATGCAAAACCTAACAAAGGATGCGGACAATGACAAATCAAGTGGGAGTGGCAATGGAAAACTCAATCATTACGTTGAAGCGCCAAGGCTGGTCGAATCGTCGTATAGCCTTGCAACTGAGCATAAACCGGAAGACCGTAGACGCTTATGTCAAGCGTCATTTACGGTTTAACACTGGGTCAAACCCGCCCACCGGGCATCTTCATTGAAGGCCGGAGATATAAGAAGGCCGGCGTGATCTTCTTCGGACTGGAAAGCGCGGCTGACGTGCAGCCGGATATCTTCAATTACGCCGAATCATCCCGGCGTGATAAACTGTATGAAGCCGTTGACAAGATCAATAAACAGTACGGGAAGAAAACAGTCTTCCATCTGGCCGAAGGCATCCAGCGGCCCTGGACCATGAAGCGAGATCACCTGTCACCGAACTATACTACCGACTGGCAGCAGATACCGGTGGTGCAATGATTATAAAAGATAATCAGTCCAGCGGCTCCCTTGCCTTCTTTTCTCTCAAAAATACTTCTTCAGTAATGCGGTCAATGAGGTTTTATTGTAAGGTTTGGCAATATAATCATTGCACCCTGCCGCTATTGCCTTTTCTCGATCTCCACAAAACGCATAGGCGGTTTGCGCGATAATGACCACATCTTTATT
>CAIPAT010000372.1 GCA_903863035.1 uncultured Lentisphaeria bacterium | reverse complement strand
TACATCTTCGCGCTTCTCCCGAATGCCTTTGTGTTTGCCGGTTCGTTACATACCTTCAGGTATGCGCCTTACCGGCAATTCCCAAAATCACTTCGGGATATTTCGCGGGACTTGTCAAGTTTATTTCTTGACAGCTCCTAAGGAGTAGTTAAGAAATAAGTGGTATTTTTATACTGAGGTATCCGGGAGAGATTACGGCTTCGCCGGTGAGGAGCAAAGCTGCAGCGGTTTGTAACGAAGCGGCGGAGCCGAAAGTTCCCCGGATGACCAGTAGAAAGAGCCAGTTATTTTTGAACGACTCCCAAGCATATTCTGCACCGTTGAAAATTTCAGAATAGACGCTCGTTCCGCAGTTGCGGGACTGCGATCTTTCGAGTTTGGATTCGCACTCTTAGACTTTCGATACACCTGTATCGGCAGCCTCTCAGAATACGAGTCAATTCTCAACATCCTATTTCCAGATCATAACTAAAGTTCCAGCCGTGATCAATCCGCCGGCAACCACGGTTTTTAAACTTAACTGCTCACCTAAAATAAGAAAAGATAAAACCAGGGTAAGCGCGATGCTGCATTTGTCGACTGGCGCTACTTTTGACACATCGCCGATGGAAATAGCCTTGTAATAGAACAACCATGACAACCCTGTGGCCAATCCGGATAAAAGCAGAAATGTCCAGTTTGTTCTGGTCAATTTGATGATTCCATGATGACCGCCCTGGGCGAAAACAATTCCCCAGGCCAGGAGGATAACTACCACGGTACGGATTGCGGTCGCCAGATTGGAATCGACACCTTTTATTCCGATTTTGGCAAGAATGGCAGTCAACGCTGCGAATAAAGCTGCTAATAATGCAAATAGCTGCCACATAATTTTAACCTTCCTGACGAGCTGTTCAAAAATAACCTCTACATCTTCGCGATTCTCCCGGATGCCTTTGGTTTTGCCGGTACTCAAAGTAACTCAAGCTTCCAGCTTGATAACTCTTTAGCAATTCACAAAATCATCCCGGGATGTTTCGCGAAACTTGTCAAGTTCATTTCTTAACAACTCCTAAATTGTTTTTATAAAGCCGGCTTGGAAAAAATCCGTTTCATTTCTCGGTTTTCCATTTGTAATATACGATGAATTTATATAAATTGAAAACAATAGTTTCGAAGTTTATCTGGAAAGCCACTTGTTTTTCAATGGCAGTGTTACCGTCTGTTATACTCTGCACGGCTGAATATTTAACATAGATTGCGGGGCGAGCGGCTTGCAGCTCTCTTTGCCCGTTCCTCATTCAGGCGATATGAATATCGCCATTCAATCGGATCGAAAAAAACAATCCACAATCCTGCTCGTCTATATTTTAAATTTTCAGCCGTGCAGAGTATATCAAGCTTTTCAAAATCCGTCAGCACCGGCGGCTTCCTGCGTTTCGAAGACATTTTTGCTTTGTATCTGGATTTATGAACAATTCAGGTTAATGTTATTAATATGAAACTGGAAAATTATGAATATTAAATTATATTTGTAAATATAAACATAAATATGAGACTGTGTTTTATAATGGCGCATAATTGTAGTTTTTACTATTTGAAAGCAGGAGAAGAAATATGAATTCGTTGTGGCTGCCTCCTGTTTTACTTGCCGCGATAATGGCGACACTGCTTCTTTCGCTGGCTTTCCTCTATATTTTTATAATCGAACGGAAGAGGTATCTGCTGGTCTGGACCTGCAGCTGGATGTTTTACACGCTGCATCTGGGGTTTGCGTTTGCAATTATAAAATATTCTGAATTTAGTTTTCTTATTGCCGGATATTACTGCGCCAGTGTTGTCAGCGTCGTGATGCTGGCGATTGGGATGTTCATGTTTCTGTCACGCAAGTACAGCATTGCCTGGTATGTGGTGGCGGTATTAATGCTGACATGGATCACGTTCGGGCTTTCCTGTGATGTAAGTGATGTTCTGATTGCCATCCCAATATATGTCTTAATGGCGATTATCTACATCTGGATCGGTTCACAATTCTTCATCTTGAAAATGCCCAACCGGACTGACAGCATCGTGCTCGGCGTACTGTTTATTCTTTGGGGGCTGCACAAACTTGATTACCCGTTTCTGACCGGTTACGAATGGGCGGAGACTTTCGGATATCTGCTGGGGATGTTTTTTTCATTCAGCGTTGCAGTGGCGATGCTGGTGTACCACTTTCATAAGACCAAGATTGAGTTGTATGAAAGCGAAGAGCGTTATGCCAGTTTGTTTGAAGATAACCATTCGGTTATGCTGATCTCCGATCCGCAGACGGAAATGATTGCAGACGCGAATCTGGCGGCATGCAATTTTTACAAATACTCGCAGGAGCAATTAAAAAAACTGAGTATTTTCGATATTGTGATGCTTCAGCGGGAGCATACGGCGGAAATGAAGAGTGAACCGGCGCAGTATAAACGGCATTTTTATTCGAAACATAAGCAGGCCGGCGGCGCGGTGGTGGATGTTGAAGTATACAGTGCTCCGATCAATATCGGCGGCCGGCAGTACTATTACTATATTGTGCATGACATTACAGACCGGATCAAGTCTGAGCGTGAGTTGATTGCGGCCAAAGAGACTGCCGAACACGCGAGTCGGGCGAAGAGTACGTTTCTGGCCAATATGAGTCATGAGATCCGCACTCCGATGAATGGTATTATCGGCATGACCGAGCTTGCACTGTCTAAAACAGCGGATGAAGAACAGAAAGAATATTTGAAACTGGTGCAGAAATCAGCCGAGTCACTGTTGCGGGTGGTAAACGATATTCTTGATTATTCGAATATTGAAGCCGGACAGATGAAGATCGAGAAAACGCCTTTTCATTTGCAGGAATGCCTTAAAGACGTCATTGACCTGTTCAGGATTGGAGTTAAGCAGAAAGGGCTTGACATATCACTGGAGTATGATCATAAAATACCGCATAATATTCTTGGCGACCCGGTACGGATCCGTCAGGTGCTGGCCAACCTTATCGGCAATGCGGTAAAATTCACTCATATCGGCAAAATCAATGTTGCGGTGCTGCTGAAAAGCATTGGCGATAAAAATATTGAAATCCTGTTCAAGGTATCTGATACCGGTATCGGAATTTCGAAAGATGAATTGAACAGCCTGTTCAGCGCGTTCACCCAGTTGGACAGTTCTTATTCAAAGCGCTATGGCGGCACCGGCCTGGGGCTGGCGATTACCAAACAGCTGGTTGAGCTGATGGGCGGTAAAGTATGGGTTGAAAGCATTAAAGACGTCGGGAGCAGTTTCTTTTTCATCGTGAAACTTGGGTTGCCGACAGATTCAGACAACAAAAAAGAGCAGACGGCGGTTGAAGCCGCTCCGAAAACTGGGGGGAACGGCGCCAGTATTCTTTTAGCTGAAGATGACAAGACCAGTAATTATCTGGTAAAAGTTCTGCTGCAGAAGCGGAATCACAATGTTGTATCGGTTTTTAATGGGGCGGAAGCCGTGGAAGCTTATAAAAATGGGAAATTCGACCTGGTACTGATGGATATTCAGATGCCGGTTATGAACGGGCTGGAGGCGACTGCGGAAATCAGGAATTATGAAGCTGCGACCGGACTCTACACCCCGATTATCGCGGTTACCGCCTATGCGTTGAAGGGTGACAAGGAAAAATGCATCAAGGCTGGAATTGACGATTATATTACCAAGCCGATCAATAATGAATTATTCATTGCGACCATCAATAACTGGCTTGCCAAATCCAGTGATGCCGGCACCGGGGACAGTAAAATACTTTAATAAAGTAACGACTCCGTCAGTCACCAATAATTTCCTGTCACGCATTGAACGGTGTCTTTTACTGTGGGAGAACATATGAGAAAGTTTGTTGTGTTTTTTGCCGGGGAGCTGTTTGATCACAAGCATTTGACCGGTAATCAGATGCTGGCTATGCAGATTGGAAAATTGTCGAATGATCGTTTCGAATGTTTTCTGCCGCAGGATATGGATACGGATGGATTGAGTTTTGACGAAATCCGCAGAAAAGATTTGAACGCTCTGTTTAATGCCGACTTGGCATTGTTTAATTTTGACGGCGGCGATGCTGATTCCGGCACTGTTGCCGAATTTATTGCAGCCAAAGCCATTAACAAACCGGCGGTGCTTTTTCGCAGTGATTTCCGCAGCGCCGGCGACCAGGAGCGCCTCGCCCCGTGGAACCTGATGTGTTCCGGTTACCCGAACACTGAAACGCTGGTAGTAAATTCCATGCAATTATACAAATCATTGCGTAAACCATCGCCGGTTGAGACAATCGAAGCCGTACACCGGCATATTGCGGAAATGCTGGTTGAAAAATTCAATGCCGCTATGAAAAATGTCGTCGCGCCTGCGCCGGACGTTATGCTGGCGCTGAGAAAATCCTTCGCTCTGGACTGATTAACCTTTAACCTGAAAGCAAAATATACTGATGAATGCATTCAATAAAAACTTTGTGGAAATATTAGCGGAACTGATTCGTGTTCCGGCGCCGCCCGGACGTGAAGAGATGATGGCGGGTTTGATTTGCGAGAAGATTGCCGGTTTCGGCATGGACAGTGAGACTGACGCCTCCGGCAACGTGCTGGTCAGGCTGGGTTGTCAGGACCAGGCGAAGCCGAAAACCATTCTGGCCGCGCACATGGATGAAGTCGCCATGGTGGTGACGGCGGTTGAGGAAAACGGGAACCTCCGCGTGGGGCCTTCCGGCGGACTTCACCCTTGTAAACTGGGAGAATGTCAGGTTGTGATTATGACTGATAATGACCAGACTGTTTCCGGTTTATTTTCAATGGGGTCGGCGCATGCGAAAGCTGCAGGAAACGGCGTATGGGCTCCTGACTGGCATGGCGTCAGGATCATTACCGGCTTATCCCCGCAGGAACTTAAAGCAGCGGGAGTCCGTCCCGGCTCTAGCGCGGTTCCGGTGAAAGAGGGCAGGGGGCCTTATGTTTTCGGCAGGAAAAGTTCACCGCTGATTTCCGCCTGGAGCTTTGATGACCGTGCCGGAGTAGCGATATTGCTTCTACTGTTAAAGACCTTCAAGGAACGGGAATTTAGCCCCTCATCGCCGCTGATTGTTGCATTTACGGTGCATGAAGAAGGTGGCTGCTACGGTGCCAGAGCAATGGCTTTGCGTGAAAAACCGGAGATATTTATCGCGGTTGACGGTTGTGCTATAACCGACCAGACTGTTTTGAAACTTGACGGACGTCCGGGCATCTGGAGTAAAGATGCGGTCTGTAATTATGACCAGCGGCTGATTCGGGAATTACTGGAATCTGCCCGCGAAGCTGGAACTGAACTTCAGCCGGTGGTTTACGAAAAATCATTTTCGGATGCCAGTGCGATTTGTCAGGCCGGCGCTGCTGCACGTGTTGCTGTGCTGGGCCATGTCTGCCAGAACAGTCATGGCTTTGAGCTGGCAAGGCTGGAAGTATTCGAGAATGTTATGCGAACTATCCTGAATTATACAGAAAAGCATTGATCAATTTGATACATAAAAACCTGACAGGACATCATCTTTAAGGAGTTCTTCAAAAATAAAGTTTACAAGTTTCGTGAAATATCCCGAGGTGATTTTGTGAATTGCCGGCGAGGCGCATACCTGAAGGTATGTAACGAACCGGCAAACACAAAAGCATCCGGGAGAATCGCGAAGATGTAAAGGTTATTTTTGAATAGCTCCTAAGGTTTTCAAGCGGCTCTGAACCAATTTTTAAAGTGAATAAATATTCCGCAGTTTGAAACATAAACTCCGTGCGGGATTGCCGATCCATTCCGGTTTCGCTATTCCCTGGTTTTTATGATGAATTTGCGGTGCTGAAGCGGAGAACATTTCATTCGGCGATGGAACTGGCGGCAGAAATAGTTGCTGTCCGAGAAACCGCAGGATGCGGCAATCGCGCTGATGGTTAAATCTGGAAAAGAGAGCAGCGCACAGGCTTTCTTGATGCGCGCCCGCAATAAATATTCAACTGGCGAACAGCCGACAAAACGGTTGAAGAAGCGAGTCAGCGTGCTGTTGGACATGCCGGACATACTCGCCATTTTATTCCTGGTCCATGGCTTGGCGCTGTCCTCCGCCACCGCCGCCATCAATTTTGCCAGGCGCAGCATCGGGCCGATGGCGTTTTGCGTCTGCCCGGCGGCATAATATCGTGACAGCAGGGCGATCAGTTCCATGAATGCGGCAGTCACCATCATCCGGTATCCGGCTGCCTTGCCTTCCTGCTCTGACTCCATCTGCTCCACGCGATTCATGATTTCATGTAATTCCGGCGGCTTCAGGCGCATCGCCCCGCCGGCGGCGGATTGGAACTGCGGAGCCAGCAGGAATAACGCATGGAATGCCGGAAACCTGGCCAGTTCCAGCAAAGGATTATCGAATCCGGAAATATTGAACATAATATTGACCAGTTCCAGCGCTTCCACCTTCCGGTAGCCGTGTTTCATGCTGCCGTGAATTACAAATACATCCCCTGCTTCAATAATACTGCTGTTATGCGGAGTAAAATGCTCCCCCCTGCCTCCGTAAACGATGACCAGTTCAGCAAATTCGTGCGAGTGCAATTCGTATTCCGGCTGCGGAGAACGGCGTAAAACCTTAAGCGAAAGCTGATTGTCACTGATAAACTCTGAAACTGTCAGCAGATTTTTCATTCATTAACCTGTCTTTAATAAAGTATTGACACAATAATACTATTTTTTGATTTTTTAGTCAAGGCGTGAAATACTATTTTCCTGTAATATATTAGATATGAAAGAATATTCCGCAGTTGACAATATAATTTATGGTTAATGATTGAGGAGCACCATGCAGAAACTAATTGATGAAATAAAAAAGACCAGCGGCGATATGGCCCGTCGCGGCTGGGCGGAATCAAACGGAGGCAACATCAGTCTCAGGTTAAACGAAGAAAGATTTCAGGCTTTCAACGGTTTTCCGCCTAAGTCCGGCTGGATGAAGCTGCCAATGGCAATGCCGGAAATTGCCGGCGAACGTTTTCTGGTTACCGGAACCGGGAGATTTTTACGCAACATCGAAGTAGCTCCTGAAAAAAATACCGGGGTTATTGAGATTGACCAGAAAGGGGAAGCCTGCCAGTTGCTCTGGGGGTATGAACCGGCGGGTGCTCCGACTTCAGAACTTCCGGCGCATTTGCTGTCACATTGCCGGATCAAAGAAAAAACCAATAATCAGTCATTCGCGTTCATTCATACCCATCCGAACAGCGTGATTGCCCTTACCTACGCAGTTGCCAATCTGGAGACAAAGAGTCTGACCAGACTGCTTTGGCAAAGTCATGCCGAATGTATAGTGGTCTTCCCGCAAGGGGTGGAGTTTCTACCATGGATGATGGCCGGAAGCATGGATTTGGGCAAGGCCACCGCCGATGCTATTTCGCGCAGGAATCTGGCGGTCTGGCAGTTTCACGGAATTTGCGGATGCGGACGGAATCTTGACGAAGCATTCGGACGCATTGACGTTGCCGAAAAAGCTGCTGAAATATGTCTCCGGGTAATGGCGGCCGGCGGGGCTAAACAAACCCTGAGTGATGTTCAGTTGCGCGCGATTGCCGCAAATTTCAAATGCTCGCTGGACGAAGCGATTTTTGACTGTTGACCGGACTTTTAGCAATCTTAAATCACACATAAAACTAAAAATTTGGAGAATCATCATGAAAAATGTCGATAAAGCTTATGAACTGGCACGTGAACGTTACGCGGAAATCGGAGTGGATACAGATGGGGCAATGGCGAAACTTGCTGAAATTCCGATCAGCCTCCACTGCTGGCAGGGTGACGACGTCAGCGGATTTGAGGGCAGCCGTGAGTTGACCGGCGGCATTCAGGCGACCGGCAATTATCCCGGCAAGGCGCGTACGCCTGGCGAACTGCGTCAGGATCTGGACCTGGCGATGAAGCTGATCCCCGGCAAACAACGTTTGAATGTGCATTCAATCTATGCAGAAACCGGCGGCGAAAAAGTTGAACGCAATCAGCTTGAAGTAAAACATTTCAGTAACTGGATCGCCTGGGCCAAACAACGCGGCATCGGTCTGGATTTTAATGGTTCGTTCTTCTCGCATCCGCTGGCCGATTCCGGGACTACGCTGAGCAATGCTGACGCAGGCATCAGGAAATTCTGGATCGAACACGGCATCGCCTGCCGCCGCATCGGCGCGGCAATGGGCAAAGAGCTCGGCACTCCGGCAGTAACCAATATCTGGATTCCCGACGGCAGCAAAGACATTCCGGTAGACCGGCTGGCTCCTCGGCTCCGCCTGAAAGAGTCGCTGGACCGTGTTCTGAGCGAAAAAATCGATCCAAAATACAATCTTGACGCAGTGGAATGCAAACTGTTCGGCATCGGTTCCGAATCCTATGTCGTAGGCTCGCACGAGTTTTACATGGGCTATGCGGCAAAAAATAATCTGCTGCTGTGTCTTGACGCCGGACATTTTCATCCGACCGAAGTAATTTCTGATAAAATCACCAGCGCCCTGACCTTTCTGCCGGAAATACTGCTGCACGTAAGCCGCGGCGTCCGCTGGGACAGCGACCATGTAGTCATTCTCAATGACGAGCTTTACGCGATAGCGCAGGAGATCATCCGCCATGATTTCTGCGATCGGGTGCATATCGGGCTGGACTATTTTGACGCATCCATCAACCGCGTCGCCGCCTGGGTCATCGGCACCCGTGCCATGAACAAAGCGTTACTTGCAGCGCTGCTGGAACCGACAGCCAAACTCAAGAAAATCGAAAGCGACGGAGATTTCACTTCCCGGCTGGCCATGCTCGAAGAACTGAAATTCATGCCCTGCGGCGCAGTATGGGATTATTATTGCGCAAAGCAGCAGGTGCCGGCAGGCGATGTCTGGCTGAAAGAAGTAAAAAACTATGAAACAAACGTCCTGGCAAAACGTTAATCTTAAGACAGCGTAACAGCACCTTCAAAAAACGCTGCTCCGCCGGTGAGCCCGTTCTCCGTCCTGCGGAGCATAAAGTTTTTTGCCGTTGAAAAAATCCTTATCTGAATTGAGGTTTCGGACAGGCAGAGTATATTACTGTTGGTTAACAGAATAATTCTATCTGGAGATTTTGAATAATGTCTCAAAAAATGAATAAGCCGGAAACGGTTGCAATAGTCGGACTGGGTCTGCTGGGAGCATCGCTGGGAATGGCGCTGCGGGAGAAAGGCGTCAAACGTCTGGGCTGGACCCGCCGGGCGGACATCAGGGAATGGGCGGTAAAAGAAAACGTCATTGACGGCACCGCAGAGGAAATTCATGATGTCCTGTCGCAAGCGGATATCACCGTGCTTTGTCTGCCGATTCCTGAAATAATAAACTACATCGAACTCAATGCAGCAAGCTGGAAGCCGGGTTCCATCGTTACCGATATCGGCAGCGTCAAGGAAGTGATTGTTGAATGCGGCGAAAAGAATCTGACGCCGCACGGTGTGTATTTTGTCGGCAGTCACCCGATGGCCGGCACAGAAAAATCCGGCCCCGCCGCCGCTTTTCCAACCCTCTACGACAATGCCGAAGTTTTTGTTACCCAAACCCCCAATACCTGTCCTGCGGCATTTGCCGGGATCATAAAATTATGGGAAGACATCAACACCAAAACGGTTAAAATCGGGGTGCGTGAACATGATATTCTGGTGGCCCATACCAGCCATATCTCCCATGTTCTGGCGCTGGCGCTCACCGAGGCGGTATTGGACTGCCCGGAGAAAGAGCAGAAACTGCGTTATTCCGGCTGTGCCACCGGGTTCCGCGATACGTCCAGAATAACTTCATCTTCTCCTCAGATGTGGCGGGAGATCATTGAGAATAACCAGCCTGCGGTGCTGGAAACCGTCAAGGAAGTGGAAAAACGATGGCGGCATATCCGGCAGATCATTGAAAGCAGGCAGTATGACCAGCTTCAGGAAGAGTTTGCTAAAGGCAAGAAGCTGCGCGATGACTGGATAAAATACAAAAACAGCACTCAAAAATGCAATTGGTGAAAAATGTCTGAATATGTAATCCGGATCGAAAAAGCTAAAGTTTATCTCGATGACCGCCTGATACTGAAAAATCTCAACTGGAAAGTCCGGCGCGGCGAACATTGGTTTATTCTAGGCGCCAACGGCGCTGGCAAGACCACGCTGGTAAAAACGCTGATGGGGTTTGTCTGGCCGCTGCACGGCGCGACCGTGCAGGTGCTCGGCAATACTTACGGACAGGTTGACCTGTCGGAAGTGCGCAAAAAAATTGCCTGGGTAAGTCCGTTTATACAACAATGGACTTCTAACCAATGGACGGGGCTGGAAATAGTAATCTCAGGACTGGACGGTACACTTGGGCTGTTCAGAAAACCCGAAGAGACTGAGATCAAGCATGCCTTGGACGTTATGAAGAAGCTCGATTGCGCACATCTGGCTGAACGTAAAATCGGCTGGATGTCTTCAGGGGAACAGGTAAAACTGCTGATCGGACGGGCTTTAATCTGCAATCCGCAATTGATGATTCTGGATGAGGCCTGCGTTCATCTGGACCTGAAAAGCCGGGAATATCTGCTGGATACAGTCAATGAAATGGCGCTGCGCAAAGATTCTCCGACGATGATTTTCATTACTCAGCGCCTCGAAGAGCTGCTGCCGTCGTTTGAACACGGGCTCATCCTCCGGGAAGGCCGGATTCTTGCCTCCGGCTCCAGATCTGAAATCCTGACTGAAAAGAATCTGTATAAAACCTTTGACATAAAAGTCCATTTGAGGAAATCCGCCAGCGGCAGAATCTGGCCGGCCCTGGAATAAATATCCGTACCGTCAGACACTCGTCCAGCAAAGCGGTTGCGATCTTTCGAGTTTGGATTCGCACTCTTCAGGGCCTTCGACATCCCGGTATCGGCAGCCTCTAAGAATACGAACCAATTCTCAAAATCTTCGCAATCTATTTTAAAATTTCAACCTTATAAGAGTATAACAAAAACATTCGGCCGCCCTTGAACCGCTGAGTTCCTGCGGCGATGACAATTTTTTTGTACATTTTGAATGCCATTCGTAAAGTCCTGCTTTACAATGGGAAAAATAAATGTAGTTTTAATTATCAGAAAATTAAGGAGATGTTGCCATGAACAGACTCATATTCGGATTATTAGCGGTCTTTCTTGCCGGATGCAGTATTTTTCCGAAACCGGACGGCACGGCGGTCAACTATTTTGACATTCAGCCATCGCAGGCGACAGCTCAAGCCGCGGCAGCACCTAAAATCATGGTGCTGCCGTTTCAGGCGGAAAGCGCTTACGGCACCCGGATGGTTTTCAAAGTAAAAGAACATCAGGTGAAATTTGATGAATTCAACCGCTGGGCGGCTCCCCCGGATGAGATGGTGCGGGCCTTGCTGGCAACTTATTTCAGCGGAAACAAGGAACAGGCCGGACCTCCGGATTTGACCATCGAAGGCGGTATCATCAAGTTCTGCTGCGACCTGCCGGATAAAACTGTGACAGTTACCATTGCAGTCACAGTGCGGGAGTATCCGTCGCAGCGGATTGCATGGCGCGAAGTATTTACCCGGAACGTGAAGATTGAACAGGAAACCGCCGGTGCTTTCGCGGCAGCCGCCTCCAGAGGAACAATTGAAATCGCCGAAGCCATCCGCGGCAGATTGACCGCAGTCAAGTAAACAGCATACCGGAAAGTATTTGCAGTCAACGATGAAAATCGAAAAGAACAACCAGGTTATAAAAATCTCCGGTTTAGTTCCCGGCATGGAAATCAGCGGGATCAGCCGGGATTTTAATGATTTTAAATTCCAGCTTAAAGACACCGTACGGGTGGAATTAGATCTGGCCGGTCTGCCGGCGTCAGACCCTGGAATCGCCGTATTGCTGAAAAGCATAGAGACACTTTCTGCAGAGAAAAAATTTTCGGTGGGCCTGCTTAATCTCAGTGACGAGTTGCAGGCAATGCTGAAAAAATCCGGTATCGGCAAAGACGGCAGTTATACCGATATCGGTGCAAAAAGCAAAGGGCCGGTTTCGATATTTATTACGCTGGGCAGTGCCGCCTATAAATTTTGCAGCGACATTAAAAGCATCGTCGGCTTTTCCGGCAGCATTATGATCGTTATCTTCAAAATGATTAAAAATCCGCGCAAGATACCGTTACAGGAAACCCTTTACTACATTGACAAGACCGGGGTTGACGCAGTGCCGATTGTCTCCCTGATCTGCTTCCTGATGGGCATGATACTGGGATTCCAGGGAATTACTCAGATGAAACGGTTCGGTATTGACATCTATGTGGCCGATCTGGTCGGGCTGGGGATTGTCCGCGAACTCGGACCGCTGATGGTTGCCATGATCTGCACCGGCCGTGCCGGCTCGGCGTTTGCCGCGGAAATCGGCACCATGAAAGTATCTGAAGAGATTGACGCATTGACTACGATGGGGATCAAACCGGAACGTGTTCTGGTGATGCCGAAAATAATGGCGCTGCTCATCGCCATGCCGCTGCTGACGATTATCGGCGACATCATCGGCATCATTGGCGGAACGGTGGTGTCGATATTGGCCAGTGACATTACATTTTCCGCATTTTACGGACGTACTTTGCAGGCGATAGAGCCGGCCAATGTATTTGAAAGCCTGCTGAAGAGCATTATCTTCGCGGTGCTGATTGCAAGTGTCGGCTGCCTGCGCGGCATGGAAGCGCAGAACGACGCCAAAGGCGTCGGGCGGGCGACGACCTCATCGGTAGTAAGCGGGATCTTTCTGATCGTCATCGCGGATGCGCTCGTCACGTTCATTTATCCTTTACTGGTGTTTTATATTACGGGGATGCAATATTAAAATGAGTGCCGTCAATGAAAACGTTATTGAAGTGACCGGCCTGACCGTCGGTTATGACGATTATGTCATTTTGAAAGATTTGAATTTTTCAGTTCGCAGGGAAGAAATATTTGTTATCCTCGGCGGCTCCGGCTGCGGCAAGAGTTCCACCTTGAAACATATGATCGGTTTGAGCAAGCCGCTGAAAGGCGACATCCGGATTAACGGCCGCAGCATTGTTGATGCAACGGAAGAGGAACGGGACCAGTTAACCCGTGAATTCGGGGTGCTGTACCAGTCAGGCGCATTATTCAGTTCGCTGACCCTGGAGGAAAATATTGCCCTGCCGTTGAAAGAATTTACTGATTATTCGCCGGAAATGATTTCGGCTGTGGCTAAATACAAATTAAGCCTGGTCGGTCTGGAAGCATTTGCGGATTTCATGCCTTCCGAGATCAGTGGAGGCATGAAAAAGCGTGCCGGGCTGGCCAGGGCGATGGCGCTGGATCCGGAAATTCTGTTTTTTGATGAACCGTCCGCCGGACTGGATCCGATTTCATCGGCGGAACTGGACAAACTGATTCTGGAACTGCGCAAAACCATGAAAACCACTATGGTAATTGTCACTCATGAACTGGACAGTATTTACAGCGTGGCGGACCGGGTGATTATTCTGGATAAGGAGATTAAGGGTATTGTCGAAGAGGGAGATCCGCGCTATCTGCGCGATCACAGCGCCAATAAATGGGTCAGAGATTTTTTAAACCGCTTATCAATGAGAGGATAGAATCATATGAGTAACATCGCCAATAAATACAAAGTCGGAATTTTCGTGGCAGTCGGATTGTTGCTGATCGTGATTTCCCTGCTGCTGCTCGGTGCAATGGAATATTTCGCGCCGAAATACAAAGCTTATACTGTGGTAAACCAGTCAGTACAAGGACTGGAACCGGGGGCCAAGGTCAAATACAGTGGAGTAACCATCGGCAAAGTCACGGATGTCTCCATCGGATTCAAGCACAAGGATATTTACATTTACATGGAATTCCCGATGAAGAAACGGGATCCGGCTTACAAGAGTCTCTCCGCCGACAACTATGAGAAAAGATTAACGGAGGATTTTGAAAGCTATATCAAAAAAGGACTGCGCGGACGGCTGGCGCTTGAAGGCATCACCGGCAGTTTATACATAGAGCTGAAATTTTATGATCCGCAGCAATATCCTGTGGCCAGTGACACCGGGTATCTGCCGCTTGAAAAAGGTCTGCTGTATGTGCCATCCATCCCCATGGTTGAAATCGCGTCCATCATTGAGAACATCGAAAGAGCGGTGAACAAGCTGGCCAACCTGAATTATGACCAGACATTAGCTGATTTGAATAAAGTATTGACTTCGACTAATCGGATGCTTAATGATGAAGATTTAAAGTCAAGCCTGAAAGATATCAAGGTGACAGCGGCGGAATTAAAGAGTATCGTCGAGAAAGTCAACAAATCGGTTACCGAGAATAAGATGAACGATACGGTAAAAAATCTGAACCAGACGCTTGACCGGATCGGCAATCTGGCCGATTTCATGCAAACCGAAGTAAAAAAATCAGATATTCCCCAAACCACGGAAACCGCCAGGAATTTCATGAATTCTTCGGAGTATAAATTCACCGTGTTGCGTAATGATTTGCTGACGGCGTCAAAACGGCTGGAAGATACGTTGAGCGCGTTCAGAATGCTTGCGCTGTATCTGGAACAGAATCCCAGTTCACTGATCAGCGGCAAACAGGGACAGCCCGTAGTCAAGCCTTAGGAGTGGTGAAACAGTCATAAAAAAAGCCGCACTCTTTATGGAATGCAGCTTTTGTAACAGCTTTATAGTAAGACGGATGAATTACCAGCGGCTGTCGCGTCCGCCTCTGTCATCTCTGCGTCCGCCTCTATCGCCGCCTCTATCGGCACCTCTATCGCCGCCGCCTCTGAACGGACGGTCACCGCCTCTATCGCCGCCTCTATCGCCGCCGCCTCTGAACGGGCGGTCGCCGGGAGCTTTTTCTTCACGGGGACGAGCTTCGTTTGCAACAATAGTGCGTCCGCCGAATTCGGTGTTATTGAGTTTTTCGATAGCTGCCCGTGCTTCAGCATCCTGAGCCATTTCGACAAAACCGAAACCTTTTGACCTTCCGGTGAATTTGTCATTGATGATTCTAGCTGAAGTTACCTGACCGAAAGCGCCAAACGCTTCTTCCAATTCGCCTTCACTCAACGTATAAGGCAGATTCCCGACGTAGATGTTCATTTTTTCTTGATCCCTCACTGCTTGTGACTCTAGTTCTGTTTAAGACGTTTTTTGCTGTCCCCTGCGATTAGATTTTTGACAATCCTTACTTTAACTTTTCCTGATTATTAAACTCAACTGCGAAAAATTCAACGGACAGTCATGGGGACAACGCAATGCGGTGACAGCCGTAAATTATCTTGCAGTTCTGTCATAACTCCTATATTTTTGAAGTTATTTTCAAACATTTACAAAAAAATATTTATTATGATTAGCATAGCAAAAAAAAATGTTAAATTCAATGGTGGAATTGACTTTTTTTAATAATATTTACATTTTTATGCGTTTTACGGTTAAATATTACGCTTATTTTCAGTTAATTATTAATAATATGCGGGAGAATATACATCTCCAAATGCATCGAAGAGCGTCGTATTGACCGGTTCATCTTGTTTTATTTCCTGAACAAATCCCGGCAGCGCGACAGGAGACGACATTAAATACACTCCGATAGGTAATTTGTTGTCCAGCATGCTTAACATAATATCATGCAGTTTTTTCAGATAAAGATTGCCCAGGTGACCGCCGTATTCAAAAAATACAATTCTGCTGGTGAAAGTATTTTTCAGCCAGATCCGGTCAGTATCGCTCTCCAGGAAGTCATTCAAGGAATGAATGACCCTGACTTTGGAGTTTGCCGCCATCTGCGTCCCGATTGCAGTCAGGCTGGATTGGCGGTTCAGCTCGTCCGCCGTGACCTGACGCTGCCATTTTTCTGAATAATATTTTATGGCAAAAGTATCCAGATATTTGTTGAATGAATAGTCTACGAGTTCATGGTACAATGCCGTCCGGTTGCCCCAGCTGTAAGGCGTTGCAAGGATACCCAGATTCTGACGGTGATGAATCGAAACAATTATCTCGTCAAGAGTCCGCTTGAAGCTGTATCCGACCAGTACTCTGGCTTCATTTTCATCCAGACTTACTTTGTATGGATTTAACGATGCTTCAACCGCGGAGTCTTTTTTGTCTTTTACTGCGGCATTACTGCTTGAAGTATTTTCCGTATAATCTTTCCACGGGTATTTATGTTTGATCATCATCATAAACTTTCCGGCCGCATTCATCATGTGCTTGAATTGCTGCTGGTCGTCGCCCCATTCGTGCATAGTATTGTAATATCTATCCAGCTCATTCAAGCCGTATTTCAAGTTAACCGGCGGATTAATCGCAACATACCGGTCTATACCCAGTTTGTCTTCTGTCATTTCCAATTGAGCGACAAACAGCGTATGCAGCGCCCCCATAGACAGCCCGACCATTACTTTACGCTCAGGTTTCAAATCTTTGTTTACCGTCAGGTCTTCCAGTATTTTGCAGGCTGCGTTCCGGACGTCAGCGGCATCAACCGGGGTGCAGCCCGGCACCAATACAGAGGATGCTGATTCCATGAATTCCCAGTTCAACCCGTTGCTCATGGTCACCACCGAATAACCGTGGACATAAAGAACTTCCGCCATCGCCCCTGCGGTAGTGCTGGTGCAATGACCGCCTAAGCCGGGGATAACAATTGCCAGCGGGGCATCTTTTTTATCCTGATACCAGATTTTATAATCCATTGCCGGTTTATCAGCGTGAATCTTTACGGAACGGACAGACCCCTGATTCGGAAAGTCGCTGTTCCACCAGGCCAGATCAACCCACATTGAAACTTCGTCCTGCTGCATATTGAACATTGTCATTCTTAGAGTGTCAATTGCGGCTCCCTGCGAGTAGTAATCATTCAGCCTGATAACGTCATTTCCAAATTGCGACAGCAGCGGAGAAACTTCCGGTCTGACTGGCATTGGCGGTATAACTGCGGTTTTTTGCACAACAGGCGAAGAATCTTTCGCAACCGTCTTCTGATCTGCGGGAGCAGGTTTAGCTTCTGTGCTCTGCTTCGGAACCGGACTCCAGTCCGTCAATGTCAGCTCCCGTTTGATGCCGCCTAAATCTTTAAAGAGTTGATACGGATCGCAATTGGCCAGCGACATGCGCTCATAATCCGCATATTGCCTGGTCCCGAGATTCAGATAGGTGAAAGTCTGCCCAAAATAGATATATGATTTGGGATCGAACGCGTAGTCGAAAATCTTGCCGACGCCATCGCGGACATTCGCCGGGCCGGCGCCGGGCAGGAATAAATAACATCCGCTCCCGATACCCCAGCAATAGAACGCCTTGCCGAAATCATCGTCCTGACGCCGCAATCCGAACCACGGGTCTGCGACTTCAAAAAATCCTGCAACTCCGAGTGTAGTATTGGAGAGAAAACGCAAAAATTCAATTCCGCCGCCGCCGAATTTAGCTTCGCAGAAACAACTGAACATACGCACCGGAAATCCAAGGTTGTCAGTAAAACGGTTGATCGCGTCAATCCCCGGTCGCGGAATAATTGAACCATAGACGGAACCGATCGGACGAAAAACCCAGCGCACGAAAAAGTGGTTTACACTGTACATGGTGCGGTTGAACCCTTCAATCGAGTCCTGGCCGGTGAGTTTTTCGGATAAATCCAGCGGCTGATTTACTTTGACTTCAGCTTTTGCTGTTGCTTCAGGCGTGTTATCAACTGCCGCGGACGCCGCCTTTTTCTCATTATCTTCCACCGCGGGTTGAGACTTTCCGGGAATTTGCTGCTGAGCAGGCTTTGCCGTGATGGCCTTTTCCGCCTTGGTTTGAACTGGCTGCACCGGTTGCGGATCAGGATCCGCCGATGGCACAGAAGTACATCCGGCAAGCAGCACCACCCCGGCCAAACATATTAAAAATTTATCAATTCGCACAAAATTATTCCTTAAAACATATACATCATGAATAGAAATGCTTATAAAAAGTAACACTACAAACGCAGAAGACAAGCACAAAAATTTTATGACGACATAAATTAATCAAAAATCAATATATAGCAAAAGGTTGCCGGAGTGGAATTTTATACTCTATATCAGGTTGAAAATTTGACATAGACAAGTAGGATTGTGGATTGGATTTTTCCGATCCGGCCGACGGGCGATACCCGCATCGCCTGAAGAAGGAACGGAAAAAGACGGTCGCAAGACACTAGTACTATGTAAAACTAAAAATCTTCGCAATCTATTTTGAATTTTCAACCTTATAGGGAATATTCGTCGAATTAATCTTTAATTCGACCTTTTTCAGATTATGCTGAATATTCACGTCATCAGGACGCAGCGAGTAAGCCTTGTCCCATTCGCGCCTGGCCAGTTGAAAATCCTGCTGGAGAAAAGCAATCAAGCCGCGGCAGAAATAAGCATCAGCAGACTCCTGATTAAGTAATGGCTGCTGAACTTTAAGACAGCGCAATGCGTCATCCGGCCTGCCGGCAGCCAGGTAGCACGATGCCAGGCTGCTCCATAGAAATGACAGATACTCGTCAGCCGCATATATCCGGAGTTCTTTTTTATAATATGCCGTCTCGGCAAGCCTGAACACTTCCAGCGCTTCCAGCGGTTTGCTTGCCTTCAGCAGACTCATCCCTGAATAAAATACTCCAGTATAATAATCTGAAACAGGATCTTTGACTTCTTCGGACAGCAGAATATTTTTGCTTTCTCTGGACAGGCCGATAAACATATTGCCGGCCAGTTCCAGGGTTTCCGGGTCGTTCCGGCGCAGCCCTACCCTGCCCAGGCCTTCAATGGCTTTAACATTGGGGTAAGGTATTTCCAGCGCCCGCATAAAGAGAGTTTTGGTGTCGCGCCAGGCGGGGATGTAACTTATGCTCAGAAAAATATATACGGAGGCAATGCAGATTGAACCTGTAATGATAATCCTCAAGTTTCTCGACGAATCATTTTTGGATACGAGCTTTTCGACGAGCATCCCGATACCGATCCATACGACGGCTGACAGCAGATAATTATAGCGATCGCAATAATCAGTATTGCTGAAACGCATCATTATTGCGCTTACCGGCAGAAAGCAGCATAACCACACCCCGGCAAAAGACAACGTTTTAAATAAGAAATCTTTCCAGGAAATCTTGTATAACAACGGCGCCGCGGCGCAGGCGGCGACTAAGATTACGCCGGCTGTCAGGACACCCAGCGTATGAAGATCAAATCCCACCCGTGGATAAATCGGATTAAGCTCAAACGGTACAACCGCTGTAATCAGATACCAAAACGCATTATGCAGCGGGACAAGTAACAATCGCGGCATTACATCGGCGGTACCCACCATATTGGCATGTGAAACAATGTAAGAATAAACATAAAATGCCATCGTCGCCGTCACTACCGGCCAAAGATATTTAGCAATCCCCCATTCCCGCCGTCGGCATAACGCATAGATCACCATGATTCCCGGCATAGTCAAAGTCGATGGTTTGGTCGCCATTGCCAGCAGCAGCAATACGATCGCCCAGTAAGGTATTTGCCGACGGTCAAACGCCCGCATGAACGTCAGCATAGCCGCGAAAGAGAACACTCCTGCCAGAACATCTTTGCGCTCAGTTATCCATATCACGGATTCCACCCGTTGCGGATGGACAGCCCAGAGTACTGCGATAAAAAAAGCAATCCAGCTTCTTATTCCAAGATGCCGGGCGATGCCGTACAGCAGTAATGCCGCGATACTGTGCAGCAAAATATTATGGATATGGTAGCCAAGCGCGTTCAATCCGAACAGCCAGCGATCCAGCATCAGAGAATACATCAAAGCCGGCGAAAAAATCATTTGCGTATAGGTGACGTTGCTGAGAAAATATTTAAAGTTCTCGAATGACGGAATCAATCGGGTATTTTCTGTGATGAGTCCGCTGTCATCCCATTCCAGCATGAACGGGTAATCAGCCCCTGCGATAAAAGTGACAAACGGAATTAATATGAGCAGCACAATATAAAGCCATTCATATTTACTCTTTTTCGTATCTGCTGTTTTTAACGCCTCTGCCATATAGTTCGTTTCCTGTTATTCTGAATTCGAACTATCAATAATATCATATTACCTGAAATTTTAAAGTGCACCAGTTGCTAAAACCGGAAAAACTTAACCATGCACGGAGATTTCAGAACACACTTGAGCATAAACCTTGTCAGTCTCTGGAGTTTTTGCTCCAGTTGGAGTTATACCATAGTTTTTCAATGTCGCCATCGCCACAGTATAAATCTATTGACTTTTATGGTAGATGGAGTAATTTAAAACATAATTCAAACGTTTTAAATGAATGGTTTATATTTATGCAAAAAATCAGGGTATTGGTGGCGGGGTGCGGACAGATGGGGGCATCACATGCAAAAGCGTATAAGAAGATTGAGGAATTTGAGATCGTCGGCGTGGTAAGCCGCGGGCCTGGTTGTATCGCGCTGGCTGACGAACTTGGCATTGCCGGACGGTTTAATGATTATGATGAAGCGTTGAGGATTACTCGCCCGGATGCCGTTTCGGTTAATACCTATCCTGATACTCATGCCGAATATGCGATCAAGGCGATGAATGCGGGGGCGCATGTTTTTCTGGAAAAGCCGATTGGAAGGACTGTTGCCGAAGCGGAATCAGTGGTTGAAGTCGCCCGTCAGCGGAGGCGGAAACTGGTAATCGGCTACATCCTGCGGCATCATCCTTCCTGGATGAAATTCATTGAACTGGCGCAGACCCTGGGCAAACCGCTGGTCATGCGGATGAATCTTAATCAGCAAAGCAGCGGCAACCAATGGAATAAGCATAAAAATCTGCTTAAATCGATTTCTCCGATAGTTGACTGCGGGGTGCATTATGTGGACGTGATGTGCCAGATGACCAGATCAAGGCCGGTGCGCGTAAGCGCGATCGGTGCCCGGTTGAGCAGAGAAATCGCCCCGGACATGTATAATTATGGTCAGCTCCAGGTGGTTTTTGCCGACGGCTCGGTCGGCTGGTATGAAGCTGGCTGGGGGCCGATGATCAGCGAAACCGCTTATTTTGTTAAAGATGTTATCGGGCCGGACGGCGCGGTAAGCATTATCGCCAGTAAAGATACCGCATCGGATAATATTGATTCTCATACCAAAACCGACCGGTTGCTGATACATTCCGGGAAAATTGATGCTGACGGCAAATTTATCGAAAAGGACAAGTACGTCGAAATGATTGATGAGCCTGTGCATCAGGAACTGTGTGAACGGGAGCAACAGTATTTTATGAATGCGATTAAGCATGATATTGAATTGTCTGCACATTGGGATGATGCGATAAACAGCACGAAAATAGTGCTGGCAGCTGATGAATCTTTCCGCACCGGGAAGATGATTGAACTATAATCACAAGACGTGATTTCACAACCGAATATATTTTGCCGTTTTAACAACCAACTTTCGGCGCCGGATCATGCCGGAGAAATGCCTGAGATTGAAACATTTTGTGGTTTGCGTGATAAACCATAGCCATACGGGGCAACTTTTCTAATTTGCATTGTGCTTAATTAAGTATTATAATAAGATTGCCGGGTTATAAATTTTTGCGCCAGAATAACTATGGAGTTTTTTAATGGAATTATACAAGAAGAGTATTTTGGCGATATTGATTATATTTGTTAGTGGAATTGCGTTTTCTCAAATTGCAGATATTCCTGCCAGTGTCACTGACAGCGTTGACCGGTATTTTAAAGATGGCAGAACCCCGGCTTTTAACTACAAAGGCAGCAATGATATGGCCAATTTTGCAGTTCAGGACGGCTCCAGGACCACGCTGACATTTATCGGCGGCTCTAATCAGGTGACCAACTTCGGCTATGCGCAAATTCTGCCCAGCGGACTTCCTGATTTCGGCAATAAAATCTCTGTTTTCAGTACTGCCGCTTCGACAATGACTCCAGGTTCGACTTTTACGATCACCACCGACCCCGGCTCTAAAATCGGATTCTGGATCGAGCAGGCCAATAATCCGGGTTTTACGACATGGACCGTTGACGAGGCTAATATCACCCGGGTTCAGCATGCGGTGGTTACGGCGGATTCAACTTCGCAGCAAATGATAATCGGATTTGAGGATAAATGGGTAGGCGATCTGCCAAGTACAAAGAAAGTTTGGGGGGCTGATCTGGATTTTAATGATTGTCTCGTATCAATCAGTGTTGCGCCTGCCGACAGCGGTTCGCCGCCGCAGGGCCAGCCGGCACCGTCGATTATCTGTACTCTTGTAGCAGGCATAATCGCGATCGGAAGTGTTGGCTGGCGCAATATTTTTTAAAATCATGGATTATCGGGAGCTTTAAATTATAACATTTTACAAACAGGCAAGATTATAGAAATGAGTTTTAAAGCCTTTATTCAAGTAGCAAGTGTGATTATTGCAATTGCCTGTATTGCCTTGATTGGCTATTTTGCGTTATCTTACAAGAACATGGCCGATTACATGGACGAAGCCAATCTTGCGATAAATGCAGAAGACTACAACAGGGCCGCCGCGATTCTGGAAGGCATCATCTCCCGCGAAGTTTCTAATGAAAACGCCCATCGCAAGCTGGCGGTGATTTATGAGCAGAAAGGCCAGCCCGGCACTGCGGTGTATTATTGGCGGAATGTCGCCAAGCTCAATCCGCTGGACCGCGATGTAGTTTTAAAAATTGCCGAAAATCTGCTGGCCTGCCGCCGTTATGATGAAGTAGTTGAACTTTTGAAGCCTTACCTTGACAGCCGGAAAATCAGCGTTCAGGAAAAGATATGTTTGTGCAAAGCTTATCAGTATAATGGTCAAAGAAAACTGGCTGAACCGATTGTCGCGGAAATGCTTACGGCCGAACCTGATAATCTTTCTGCTTTGCTGCTGAAGGCGAATATGCTTGCCAGTGATGGCCAGCATAAAGCGGCGGCGGCTATTTTTAACAGCATAAACTCTGAAAGCGCCGGAATCAAAAGCGCCGTACTTATCGGACTGGGGAATTGCGCACGCGCTGCAGGCCTCATGGACAAAGCGGAAGAATATTATCTTCAAGCACTGAAAGCCGAACGCAATTCTGTCGGGCCGAAATTTGTGCTGGCCGGATTCTACCGGGATACCGGTAAAAATGACAAAACGTCAGTGTTATACTGGGAAATCCTGAACCGCATCCCCGGCTCGCTGGAGGCGATCATTCCCCTGGCGGAAATTTACGCCGCGAAATCAGACGTCCCGGTACTGAACCGGCTGATTAAAGAAATTCTGGTTGAAAATAAAACTGCCGTCGCGTCCAGGAATTACATCAGGGCAATGATTGCTTTTATTCACAACGATTTCAGCGAAACGTCTAAATTGTTGAAACGAAGTACTGCTTACTGGAGGCGTCCGGCTTATCAGTGGATGCTTTTCAAAACCTCGCTGCCGCTGAAAGATTATCCGTCAGTTTCTGATGCCGCTGCTCAATTGTTGAAAGTAAAAGACTCCGAGCGGGCACGAAAAATTATTGCTGACGCGATGGGAGAAACCGCGTCGCAGGCAATGCTGGATGAAGACTATTCTTATGCAGAAAAGTTGATGAATGAGATCGAGCAGATAGATCCGGTCAACAAGATCAATGCGCGGCTGCTGATGCTGTCAAAATATCGTCACGGGGAATATCTCGAAGCATTGCGCCAGGCCGGTACAATGCTCGAATTCAATCCTGATTCGCTGGAAGCGCTGGAAATACAAGGACGTTCTTTACTGCAATTAAACAAACCGGAAAAAGCCGCTGAGTCTTTCCTGAAGCTGATTAAGATGCGTCCTGACTCGCCGGTCGGCCTCTACCTTACGGCTCAGGCGTACCGGCAGGCCGGTAATCTGGTAATGGCAAAAGAATATATTGCCAAAGCCAGTAAACTGTCCACCGAGGATAGCGAGATAGCTGAGTTCGCATTTATGCTCTGCATAGAGTTCAAAGATTATGCCGGTGCGGAAAATATTGCAAGGAATTTAATTAAAAGTGACAATAGAAACACCCGTGCGCTGGGTTGGTCGCTGATGGGCGACATATTCAATTCCAAAGGTAATTACGCCGCCGCCGAAGATAATTACAAAAAAGCATACGAATTGGATCCTGATACTCTCCGCTACTGTTTTCTGTACTCGGAGATGCTGATCAAGTCAGGGAAAACTGCGGAGGCCGGACGGTTGCTGGATTACTTCTACAGCACCAAGGCGGTCAATCCGGTTGTCGCCTTTAAAATGGCGTTCTGGGAGCAAAAATACGGCAGCGTGGAAAAATCCGTCAAAATATATGAAGATCTGCTGCATAAAATGCCGTATTGGAATGCCGTACTGGTGAATCTTTCCGAGGCTTATGCAGCATTGAATGATTCACGGCGGGCAGACGAATTCTCTGAAAAAGCAGTATTTCAATCTCCGGAATGGGCTCCTGTCTGGATATGCGCCGGACGCCGCGCAATGTCCAGAAAGGATTTGTTGAAAGCAGATGAACATTTTATTCACGCGCTAATGCTTGAACCTGGAAATGTCGAGGCAAAAGCGTTGCTGGAGCAAGTCCGGCAGATGATTGCCAAAGATCCGGATAATGTGATTACGCTGATAAAACGTTCAGAAGCCTATGCCGCGGCAAAAGATTTTAAACGAGCGGGCGAAGTTGCGGAAAAAGCGCTTCAGACAGCTCCGCAGTACGCGCCGGCCTGGGTTTGCGCCGGACGTCGCGCCATGTCTAATAAAGATTTTACGAAAGCTGAAAAATATTTTACCCAGGCACTTGAGCTTGAACCTGGAAATGCCGAGGCAAAAAGCCTGCTTGAACAAATCGGACGCAGTTCAGCAAATGAATTGCGGAATAAAGCGGCTGAACTGATGAAGTCTTCAGAAGTTTATGCGGCAGCGAAAGATTTTAAACGGGCGGACGAAGTAGCAGAAAAAGCACTCAATCAGGCACCGGAGTGGGCATCCGTCTGGATTTTTGCCGGACGCCGCGCAATGTCCGGCAAAGATTATGCGAAAGCTGAAAAGTATATCGCACAGGCGTTGATACTTGAACCTGGAAATGCCGAGGCAAAAAAGTTGCAGGAACAAATAAAACAGGTTATGACTGAAGATCTGCATAATAAAGCGATCGAACTGATGAAGACTTCAGAAGTTTATGCGGCAGCCAGGGATTTTAAACATGCGGACGAATTTGCGGAAAAAGCGCTCAGCCTGGCTCCGGCGTGGCCTGCTGTCTGGATTTTTGCCGGACGCCGCGCAATGTCCGGCAAAGATTATGCGAAAGCTGAAAAATATTTTGTGCAGGCGTTGATGCTGGAGCCTGGAAATGCCGAGGCAAAAGACTTGCTGGGGCAGGCAAGGCGGACTTTATCGGCGAATCAGACGAAAACAGAATTGTAAATATAATATTGGTGATAATGCCCCGAAATGACACAACTAAAACCATATTCACCGGCATAATCTGTTTGCCGGCTATACTTTATCCGTTCGTTTCCGGAATTGCTTCAGCAGTTTCCGATTCGGAGTTTATGGTATTGTGGCTGCTGGCTGCCGGTATGCTGCTCAAGGCTCTCATAGGATTCCGCAAAACCTTGGATTTTAAACCATCGCATACTGTCGGCTGGATCCTGATGGTCGTGGCGATTGCGTTGATTTGGGGAGGAATCCTGACTGGAAATAAAACTGCGGTATTTTTCAATTTATCGCTGCTGGCGCTCATGCTCAGCCTGACGGCATGGGTTGCAGGAACCGGATTTATGTTGAAAACCCTGTTGCCGTTTACGGTATTTATCATCATTCTGCCGTTTTTGAACTATTTTCATTACCTGCTCAGTTATCCGCTATGTGTGATTTGTGCGGGGTTTACCGCTAACTTTCTAAAAATCTTCGGTCTGAATGTCAGCAATGAAGCGGCGGTAATCATTTTAGGCGGAGAAAAAATTTCGATAACTACCGCCTGCAGCGGAATCTTTCAATTGGAGTCCATGTTGCTGCTTGGCTGGCTGATTGTGGTTAGTGCTCACCGGACGATTTGGCGGCGGGCCGCCCATTTTATCATGATTTTTCCAATTGTTATTTTTATGAATACCCTGCGTCTGTCCGCAATAATTATATTGTATATGAACATCGGAGATGCCGCATTTAATAATAATTTCCATACCATAATGGGTTTTGTTATGGTGATTATCGCGGCGCTGCTGATGTGGTTCTGCCGGTTGTTGTTTAAAGAGGGCGGCGGGAGTAAAAATGTTCAAGAATAATTATTTTAAAATGTTTATATTTATCTTCGCCTGGGAGCCGGTGGCGCTGAAGATACATTGGTTCATCCAGGCCTGGCGGACATCTCCGCTTGACCGCTTTGACCTGTTTTTTATAGTTGCGGCGCTGCTGATGGCGGGGATTTTCTTCAAAGATTTCCGGCAGCAGGCCGGCGACTTTGATCTTGGCGGGATTGTTCCGCTGGTTTTGTCTGTTGCCGGAATCGGCCTGGGAATATATCTGCGGATCAATATGATCTACATGATATTTGCGCTGCTGTTCTGTGCTTCAATGCTCTGGCTGTTATGGGGATGGCGGATCTTTGTCAGAACGCTGCCGCTATTTCTGATACTGATGCTTGCCCTGCCGGCCACGTCCTTCTGGTGCGGGGACATCTTACAACGCCTGGGATTTGATGCGTCTTGGGGAATTGCAGTCAAATTTATTGCCGCGTTTATTCTCATTGCAGTTGAATTATATTTGGAGTATTTTACAAAATTGCTGCTGACCAGGCAGTCGTTCTTTTACTTTGCGGCAATTCTTTTCTGGATTGGCAGCCTGGTTATCTTTTTTGAAAAATCATCACAGGGAGACCCGTTTAATCTTGATATTTCAGTTGAACCTGCCGGTAAATGGCTCGGTGAATCTGTTGAACTGAATGCGGTTGAAAAAGGTTTTTATGATGGACAGGTTGCACGGAGGTTTACCCATTATTCGGACACCGGCGCTCCGGTTTCTTCGCTGGTAGTGCAAGTTGCCGGCGACATTCATAAAGTACATCCATTCCGTTTGTGTTTAACTTCCGCGAACTGGAAGATTCTGAATAGCCGACGGGTTGAGCTCAATAGCGGGAATGGTACGGCAGTCGCCAACTGTATTGAAGGAGAGAAAGCCGGACGGCGTTATATTTTCTATGTATGGTACAGTTCAGTCAAACGTTCTGTTGATGATTTTGCATTTTTCCGGAGCACATATTCCTGGGATTCGCAATGGACGGTTTACCATGTATTTACACCGGTTGAGTACGGCAATATCCAGGAAGCGGAACAGCGCATCAGAAATTTTGTCAAGACATTTTTTGCTGATACAGCTAAGCCGGTTCAGGCGGAATCGACTCTATCTCTACACAACTGAAAATTTAGAAATAGACGAGCGGGATTGTGGATTGGATTTTTTCGATCCGATTGACTGGCGATATGAATGTCGCCTGAATGAGGAGCGGAAAAAGGCAGCCGCAAGCCGATCGTCCCGCAATCTATGTTAAAATTTTCAACCGTATAGAGTATATAACGACCTTTTTGCTTAATAAATACTGAAAAGAGCTGGTGAAAGCGACTTTGCTTTTTACTTTTGTATAAAGTGTGTTATTTTAATAGTTTATCTGTAGCTTTTTTCCATTTATGAAAGTGGCTTCAGTGAACATTTTGATTAATAATTGGGGATTTAAGATGAAATACGAACTTTTGATTATAGTTATATTTTATGTTCTGACTCAACTGGCTGATTTTATTCTTGAGTATATGAATCGCCGTTATCTGGAAAAACACGGAGCTGAAATTCCTCCTGAATTTGAAGGGGTCATTACTCCGGCGCTAATGGAGAGATCGAAAAATTACACTATTGCAAAAACAAAATTCTGGGGTTATTCCACCGTTTATAATCAATTGATTACTTTGATTTTCATCTTTGGAATACTGAATTACTACAATAATTACCTGTTTGATTCGTTTAATTCGTTTAAAAATACCAGTAATTTCATCCTCGGCGGGTTGGTTTTCATGATGCTGCTGACTTATGCCAAGACTTTTTTGAACCTGCCGCTGAACCTTTACCGCGTATTTAATCTGGAGAAACGCTTTGGCTTTAATACCATGACATTCAAGTTATGGCTGCTTGATATTTTGAAAGGCTTTGTTGTTTCCACCATTCTGCTCTCAATAATGATTGTCGGCGCATTCTGGCTGATAGAGAGACTGCCGGATATATGGTGGCTTCCGGTTTGGGGTTTTTTCGTTGTTTTCACCATTTTCGTGATTTATATTTCTCCGTATGTGCTTGAACCGCTGTTCAATAAATTTACGCCGATCGAGGATAAATCGCTCGAGCGGGAAATAGAATCGGTTCTGGAAAAAGGCGGAATTACAGTTCGCGGCGTTTACCGTATGGATGCGTCAAAAAGGACCAAACACTCCAATGCCTATTTTACTGGAATCGGGCGGGTCAAGCGGATTGTACTGTTTGATACGCTGCTGGAACGTTTAACCAAAGAAGAAATTCTGGCTGTACTGGCCCACGAGGCAGGACACTGCAAAAAGCGTCATGTCTTGAAAAATCTGATTATTTTCGAAACACTTACCGCTCCCGGCGCGTTTATTGCTTTCCTGCTGCTGGAAAAAAGTAATTGGCTGACGCAGGTATTCGGGCTGACGCATGACACTTTCTTCGCAAAATTCATTCTGCTGAGCTTTGTCGCGACGATTGTACTCTGGGGGATGCCGCCGTTTTTTAACGCGATTTCAAGACATTTTGAAAAACAGGCAGATAAATTTGTCGTCAGGATTATCGGCAGCGGCGAGGCTCTGGCTTCAGCGCTGGTTAAACTCTCCGCTGAAAATCTGTCCAATATTCACCCGCAGAAACTTTACGCCAAATTCCATTACTCGCATCCGCCGCTATTGCAGCGGATTCGTTATTTGAAAAGGTTTCAGGCGGCTGCTGAAACAAAAAAATCTTCGGATTAACAGCGTATTATTTTATCAGTAATTCGCGCCGGACTTTGATGACGACCTTCTTGATTTCAGTCTGCTTGCCGTCTATTGCAATGCATGGCATGTGTCCTTCTCCAGTATACAGCAACATGAAATCTCCAGGGCAGAGCTTTATCAGGGAGGAGATTTTAGAATTATACTCAAACAATTCACAGTCCTTTTCATCGTTATAGGCGGATATTTCTTTCAACCCGGCAATAGAACTGACTCCGATAATTTCGGTACCGCTGATAACTGCCTGGATGTCAACATACTTGCGGTGAGCTTCCATCTTGCCGTCGTTTAACAGTCTGGTCGTATATTTCTGCACCAGTGCATAGACATCATTCCCGCAAAGATCATAGCGTTTATCTTCAGTCTCCGGGGTTACGGTCTTAATGAAATCAAATGCGGCTTTGAAAATATCCGGCGCGATGGCGGAGTAGGCTTTCCAGTTGATGCAATGATCCGAAATCATATGTTTCCTCACGTTGTTTATTATTAATAATACTCAAAGCGGAAACAATATAGCGGAAAAAGCCGTTAAGTCAATCGTCGCGGGGGTATCGAAGACTCGAAGAGTGCGAATCCAAACTCGAAAGATCGCAATCCAGCAATTGCGGGACGATCGTCTTGCGGCTGTTTTTTCCCGCTCCTCATTCAGGCGACATTCATATCGCCAGTCAATCAGATCGAAATAATCCAATCCGCAATTCTGCTCGCCTATTCTAAGATTTTCAGCAGTGTAGAGTATAAGTTCATCACCAATGCAGACTCGAATCACGGGTAAGGTATTCAACCTGGTCATCAACAATCTTGTCAGCATTGTTTTTTCTGTTTTCATAAGCCTGACGCAAAGTATTCAACCGCTTTTCTAAAGTATCCAATTCTGTTTTGCTTCTTTCCAGATTGTGGTAAAATTCTTTTTTGCTGGTTTCTTTCAACTGGGCCAGATATTTCTGTTTCTCTTCATGAGTCTGCGCTTTATGGTATTTTCCCGCTATTTCATTTATGTTTTTTTGACCGCCGCTTTCCTGCTTTCTCAATTCTTGTATTTTAGATCTCAGTTCTTTTCTAAACTTTTCCGGGTCTTGCAGATAAAGTTCTTTAAGTTTGGCCCTGTCCTCCGGTGAAAGCTTGTCCATATACATTAATAACGGACGTTCTTCGCGGTTTGCAGCCGTGGAATTCTTTTCAATCTTCCGTGCTTTCTTTTCAGACAACGGTTTATCCGTTTTTTTATCCAAACTAATTTTATCACTCTTTTTATCAACGCTGTCAATTTTATCAGCAGGTGTTTTATCCAGGGAATCTTCGGCATAGGACAATAAAACAACTCCGCCGGTTAAGGCTGATACTGCAATAAATTTTAAATAATTCATAATTCTCCTAAAATCTGCTCTGGTTCGTCTTCAATTACGGGTAAATTCGTGACCGGCGTGTCCGGTTTGCCGGATATGCTCATGCAATTGTCGCTAATTTCAATCGCCGCCGCGGTCTCAAACAATTCCTTGTCAAATTTGGACCAATCCCAGTTTTTCACAATTTCCCTGTGGTTTCGTCCGGCGTTATTAGCCGGCGGGAAGATTGTAACCAGACAGGCCAGCGCCACGCAAGCGGCGGCAGCTCCGTAATAGATTATCCGGCGGATGGTGGTGCGCCGCCGCGCACGAGCCTTCATCGCTCGGTCTGCGGCGGCAAGGACGGCGAAATCCAGAGAAAGCGGTACTTTGCCAGCCGGAACAATGGCATTGCGCAAGCGGTCCCAGTCGGATGCCAGCGATGCGCATTCAGGACACTCTCCGCAGTGTGTCCTGAATGCGGCACGCTGGTCTCCGTTGTCCGCCAAAATCATTTTGATATGGTTTTTACATTCGCTTTTCATTTTTTACATTCCTGTTTTCCATGCCGCCAGATTCTTTTTCAAATTTCTTACCGCATACTGCATTCTGGCCAGTACGGTATTTATCGAACATTTTTGGATCTCCGCGATTTCCTTGAAGCTGATTTTATCATGCCTCAACATGAACACCTCACGCTGCTCTTCCTGCAATGTTTTAAGTGCATCTCCCAGCGCATGTTCGAAATCCGAATGATCCATGCTGTCCCACACCTGTTTGTCCGTATCCGGAAAATCCGGCGTATCTTCATCATCAAGCGATAATTGATTTACATTTTTTTTATTTCTCCTGAAGTAATCAATGACCAGATTATGGCCGATCCTGATCATCCAGGCGGAAAAGTGATTGCTGCAACGGTATTCAGGCAATTTCTGTATCACTTTCAGCCACGTCTGCTGAAAAATGTCATCCACGGTACTTTGCTGCTGCGGCAGCATATTGTTTAAATAACCGTACAACAATTTCTTATACCTGTCGTATAGTTCTTCAAAATCCCCGCCGGCACCGGACAGATAACCTTTAATTAATTCTATATCTGGCCTTTTTGCTTCCATTTCTCTGGTATTGTGCCTTTCGTTAATCATAAAACGCCGGAAACCCGCTTTTATTGCCTTATATTTTTAAATATTCGCTAAAAAAGCGGCAAATGGCCTGTCGGCCGGCAGCAAATCAATTTCCGGCAGTGAATTGCGCTTTATCCAGGCCCACTGCTGCCCTTCCTGCGGTACCGGTTCATGGCCTTCCTGACTGGCATTGCATCGCATGAACCGGATATGTACAATTTTCCCCGGATACTCATATTCCGTTATGAACATAGTGTCGAAGACCAGAATATCCAGGTCAAGTTCCTCTTTTATCTCGCGCTTCAAACATTCGGACGGGGATTCGCCGGGTTCAATCTTGCCGCCGGGGAATTCCCATCTGCCGGACATTTCCTGCCCCGGCGGTCTGGTAGTTACCAGAACCAGGTCTCCTCTGGCAATTACCGCCGCACAAACACATATATTTTTCATAACCGGCTTTCTTAATGTAATTTTACTGAGATTAAATAAAATCCATGTCGGCTTGAAGTCAAGGCGAAATACCATAAACTTTTCGGCATGTTTCAAATAATGATTAAAGATAGTTGACAATTTCTCAAACGGAACCGCACAAGGCTGGCGGGCTTAGAGCATATGCACCGTTCCTATGGAACTCAAACCTGGGGTGGTTCTCTGACAACGGGTTGAAACCCGTTGCTACAACATCGAACGTTCCTGCGGAACTAATTTTCTACCAGAGCCGTAGGCTCGAAACATGTTGTATTGATGGATTTTAATCCATCCACCATCCATTTTCCCCAACCATTGAGAGTCGTAGGCTCGGAGCATATGGATAGTTTATACTACTCAAAAAAGTGTCAACTACCTTTTGAAACAGGCCAACTTTGCATTGATATTTTCCTGCAACACAGTAATTTATCCGCGTTATATATTTCAGTAAAACCCGGAAAGAAAGGAAACAACTATGCCGATATTTGAATATAAATGCAGAAAATGCGGCGCGGATTTCGAGAAACTGGTAAAAAACAGCCAGGAAAAAACCGCTTGTGCGAAATGCGCTTCCAAAGAAGTGGAACGCAAACTTTCAGTATTTGCCGCGAGTGTGGCAAATACTTCCGCCTGCCCGGCGCAGAAAAGCTGCCCCGCCGCGGATTCCCATAAATGCTCCAGCGGCTGCTGTCACCTGAAATGAATAAAAAAGAATTATTGAGTTTGCTGGAGGAATTTAATAACTTTCATCCAGGAAAAGTGCTTGGACAGAATTTTCTTATAGATAATAACCTTCTGGATTTTATCATCCGTACTGCCGATCCTCAACCAGGCGAGATTATTCTGGAAGTCGGCCCGGGTTTCGGCGCACTTACCCGGAAGCTGCTGGATGCCGGCTCGGAAGTCTATTCCATCGAGTTCGACTACCGGATTTGTGACTTCCTGCGCAAGCACTCGCTGCCCGGTAATTTTCATTTGATTGAAGGCGATGCCTGTCAGGTGAATTACAGTGATTTCCTGCCGCCGGGAAAGCCTTTCAGGTCAGTGGCGAATCTGCCTTATTCCATCAGCAGCATCTTCCTTGCACGGCTGCTGGAAATGGAAAATCCGCCGTTAAATATGCTGTTCATGCTTCAGAAAGAAATGGGCATGCGTCTTGCTTCGGGGCCGGGAACCCGCAATTACGGATCGCTGTCTGTCAGGACGCAGTTGCTGTATAATGTCAAAATGCTGCGTACCGTGCCGCCGCAAGTGTTCTTTCCGCAGCCGGAAGTGGAGTCGTCGATTGTCCAGTTCAAACTGAAATCTGAAGTTCCGGATATGGAGTCACGCCTGCAGGTAAATGAACTGGCAAAAGTTATGTTTGCCCAGAAACGCAAGCAGATATTCAAACCGCTGCTGGGCTTCTATGACCAGCAGTCAGTTGAAAATGCCCTGGCCGAACTGAGTATTTCCCGTGAAGCCAGACCCGGTGATTTCAGCGCTGACACCTATTTAAAACTGGCAAAACTGCTTAACAGATAGTCCTTATGGATTCAAGAAATTTTCAAAAGTATCTGTCCCGGATCAAACGACCGGACTCCATTGAACCGGCCCCGTGTCGCCGCTTTAATTATGCCGTTGTCATTCCCGCACTGGCGGAATCAGCCAGTCTGCCGGAGACTTTGGTCGCACTCGCGGCCAACCAGCCATTCGTGCTGAGTGAAACAATGGTGCTGGTTGTAGTCAATAATTCTGCCGGAACCGATGCCGATAAAGTCAAAGATAATCAGTTGATGCTGTCCGGTTTGCGCAATGGCGATCAATGTTTTTGCGGCGGTCTTGTTCCCGGCGGAACGCTGTTCTGGATAGATGCCTCTTCGCCGGGCCGGGAGATCAGCAGCAAAGGCGGTGTCGGCGAGGCTAGAAAACTGGGAATGGATGTTGCTTTGCTGCATCTGGATTTTACCGCGGAACCGGTTTCTCCATTGATATTCTGTCTGGACGCCGATACCCTGGTGGAACCGGGATACTTGTCGAGTGCGATTGAGTTTTTTAGAAATCACGCTGAGCTTGCCGGGGCGGTGTTCAGTTTCAAGCATCAGGATTCAAGTGATCCGGACGAAAGTGCGGCGATTGCGCAATATGAACTTTTAATGCGTTATTATACTATCGCGCTGAGGATTGCCGGTTCGCCTTATGCCTATTATTCCCTGGGTTCCGCCACGGTCTGCACTGCGGATGCTTATGTCAGGGCAGGGGGAATGCGCGAACGCAACGGCGGAGAGGATTTTTACTTCATGCAGGCGTTGCAAAAGACCGGCGGTACCGGCCAGATCAACGCCAGTTGCGTATTCCCGTCGTCAAGGCCTTCCGACCGGGTGCCGTTCGGTACCGGTCCCCGGATCCGGGATATCATGCAGGGGAAAAGCCTGAAATTTTACCATCCGGCGATATTTTACGAATTAAAGAAACTTTACGCCGCCATCGGCGCGATTCATTCGGCGCATGATTTTTCCCGGCTTCCTGAACTGGTGGAAGAAGTGCTTGCGCCTGATGCCGCGCGGTTTTTCAAGAATAATGCCTTTGACAAAGCCTGGCCGGACATCTTCCGGCACAACCGGGCGTCCAGTGAACGGCTGACGCAGGCATTCAATACCTGGTTTGACGCTTTCACCACCCTGAAGTTTATTCATTTCTGCGAAAATAATTTTCCGCAGTTTCAAAGAATGGAGCTCAATGACGCTTTTCGTCTGCTGTTCGAGGATGAAGAGATTCAGGTTCCTGCGGGAATATTCGATGATATGCACACTCTTTTGAATTTTTTCAGGAATGCCGATGAAAGTTTCCCTGATTTACTTTTTAGCTGAGCCATGTTGAAATCTTTCCGGATGCCGGACTGAATAATTCATAGATCAATGGCTTAATGCTGCAATCTGCTAAAAGTAAATCATTTGCCTTAATTGATAGACTTTAAAACATCTGATAACTGGCGGTGATTGGTGACGGTAAACTCGGTACGGCGTTGTTCAGCGTCACCAGCATAAACCAATATGCCTTTGTCCCTGGAATGGGATATTTCTTTTGTGAAATGCCTGAGCCCCTTGAAGTATTCATCTGAAATGGTTCTGGATGATTTGATCTCAATCGGCACCGGTTTTCCGGCAATCTCATATATCAGATCAACTTCATTTGCGTTGCTGTCACGGTAGAAACTCAAGTTATTGCTTTTGCCACGGTTCCAGCGCCATTTTAAAACATCTGCGACAACCATGTTCTCGTAAAAATTGCCGCGCAACGGATGATTCTGCAAATGCCTGCACTCTTCAATGCCGCAGAGCCAGGCCGCCAATCCAACGTCATAGAAAAATAGTTTGGGCGATTTTACCAGTCGCTTGTTCAGGTTTAAAGGATGATATGGCGGCAAAGTAAATATTATGTAACTTGCCTGTAGTATCGAAAGCCATTCCTTAACCGTAGGCTGACTGACCCCTGCTTCATTGGACAGATTGCTCAAGTTTAAAAGCTGTCCCGCTCGTCCGGCGCAAAGGCGGACAAATAAACGGAAAGTGTCAAGATTGCGGATGTTTTCAATGTTCCTCAAGTCGCGTTCAATATAAGTTTCAAAATAATCTGAATAAGCCTGTGCCGGCGGAATGTCCTTGTCATGCACTCTGGGATAAAAACCTTTCCATAAAAGTTCATCCACAGAGGGCAATTCACCGCATGCCGACAATTCATCCAGGCTGAAAGGCAGCAATTTCAGAACAGCCGTGCGCCCGGCAAGAGACTGATTTATTCCTGTGCGCAGTTCAAATTGATGGCTGCCAGTCAGAATAAATTGTCCGGCGCGGTCGCTTTCATCCACCTTCACCTGGATATAAGAAAATAACTCAGGCACCCTTTGAATTTCATCCAGCACCGCACCTTCAGCATATTGTTCAATAAAACCAACAGGGTCATTTTTAGCAAAATCTCTCGTAACCGGATGTTCCAGATTGACATATGGCAGCTTCTTGAAAACTGATTTTACCAAAGTCGTTTTACCGGACTGTCGAGGCCCGGTAATTGTGATGACGGGATATTTTTTTGCCATCTGACGGACGTAGTTCTCTAATGTTCTGGAAATCATAAATAACCTCTGCCATATTGACAAGTTTTATTAAAGACAATCGAGTTAATTGCAAAAGTAGTCAGAATTCAGGAGTCAGAAGAAAACCGTATTTTAGTTCGAATTTTATTCTGAATTCTAGATTTTAAATTCTGAATTCATGCAAAACTTGAGTTTTGCAATTGGCTCTATCTTCATATTAACTTATCGTACCTGAAAATTCAAGCCGGCAAAAGAATAAATTATGCAAATGTAAAGTAGAATCTTGGATTTGCATAGAATTCAACAGTGCAGAAATTTGTATTTTAACAGGGATATGCAGGACAGGCAGAGTCAGGAAGTTCTAGAATTCTAAATTGCGGAAGCTGCTTTTTTAGGTTAATAACCGGGTGTCCGGCGAGAGACTGGCGCAGGCAATACCTGGTTTGACGCTTTCACCACCCTGAAGTTTATTCATTTCTGCGAAAATATTTTTCCGCAGTTTCAAAGAATGGAGCTCAATGACGCTTTCCGTCTGCTGTTCGAGGAAGAAGAGATTCCGGTTCCTGCGGGAATATTCGATGATATGCACACTATTTTGGACTTTCTCCGGATCGCCGATGAGTGTTTCCCTGATTTACTTTTTGTTATAAACTTATGAAAATGGCTGCATGAAAGTCTTTCTAAAAAAACAACAAGATGACGGATAGTAGTATGAAGAGAATGAAGGTAATACATGTGGTCATTGTATGAACGCGGACAACCGCATTAATGCAATGACGCGGTTTTTTCCACCGTGCTCTCTATGACCTCTAAGGGTAAACATGTATTTACTTGCTCTTCAGCTTTTTCAGCGGAGCAATATGTTCGCGTTCGATTTGCGGAATGCCTTTTTCCGGAGTCGGAAGATTTTCAGGCATGGTTCCACCGAGTTCTTCAATTGTTTTTCTCACCTTGTCTCCGACTTCCCAATGAATTCTATTGGCATTGCTCCTGCCTTTGATATTATCCCTCCGGAGTTTTTCCTCCGTCTGGGTTGCCCGGAACAGATTTGCCGCTAATTCAGTCGGCCCCATGTGATCGAGGATTTTCTGGCTTCTCTTCAAACCTTTACGGGCATGAATGCCTTTTGCATCAAGTCCGCCATAAAGCCCTTTATAGCCATGATTCTGAAAAATTGCATAGTCCATGTCGGCTTCAACCCCGGCATCTTTAGCCGCATCAACCAATTGCTTGTTATGCTCTTTCATCTCGCGGCGCAGAAACAGACGGCGTTCGTCTTCGCTTAGCTGCTGGAATGCTTCGTCATCAGCCAGTTCCTGCCGCCGGGTCTGTATTGCAAAATATGTTTGACCGTTGGCAATAACCGGTTTGGATGAATCGCCGTTTTGGACAATTAAATAACAAGCATACCGCGACAGGTGGTAGTCAAGTACTTCTTTTTGCGTTCCAAGTCCAAGCTGTGCCATTTTTCCCGCTTGGGAAAAATGGTTGTCTACCAGTTGTTTAGAGTTTCCGCAAGCGGTAATTGCTTTTTCGATAACATTTTTAAACTTGTCCCAGCTATTATATTCCAGAACCGGGTATAGTTCGCGGGCAGACCAATATTCGCCGCCTTCTTCGGTAGCGTGACGCAGTTCTTCAAAAGTTTTATGATGAGATTTTTCTATATTGCTCATATTTCATCTCCGCGTTTTTCTAGGACTTGCATTTTCATAAAATAGCTTGACCGGGTAAAATAACAAACCAAACTCAGCAGTTTTGATTTTAACAGGGATGGACAGGATATGCAGAGTCAGGAAGTTCTAGAATTCTAAATTGCGGAAGCTGCTTTTTAGGTTAATAACCGGGCATCCAGTGAACGGCTGACGCAGGCATTCAATACCTGGTTTGACGCTTTCGCCACGTTGAAGTTCATCCATTTCTGTGAAAACAACTTTCCGCAGTTTCAAAGAATGGAACTCCATGACGCTTTCCGTCTGCTGTTCGAGGTTGAAGAGATTCCGGTTCCTGCGGGAATATTCGATGATATGCGCACTCTTTTGGACTTTCTCCGGAGCGCCGATGAGCGTTTCCATGATTTACTTTTGAGTTGATTCACATTACATTTCATCTTTCAGGATGCTAAAGTAATCATCGGCAAATTCTTTAAAATCAGAGGATGCATTGCCCCTTGAATTCAGAATATATTATTCAAACACAAATAGCTGACGCTAACCACAAATACCAAGCAACAAAAACACCAAAGCTAAAGTTTGATACCGATTTTCCATTATTCCAGTACTGGCCTGCGACATGAACGCCATACATCCCAAAGCGTGGTATTTGATGCCGGATGCTGTGGAACGCTGGACGTCTTACCAAATACAAAAGATCCCGCCTCGTGAATAATTATATCCGTAATTTCTTTTGAGGCTAAAAATTCATTCTGGAATGCACGACTGTATTCGTCTGTTGCATAGTCATGCCAGGCGCAGAACCAAATGCCAAGACGGCAGGATTTATTCATCATCGACGCTTTTTCATTCACTATTTTCTTTAATGTCTGCATAGGATTCATACAATGATCGAACGCAATCGTGTCAACTATGCCCTGTTGATTCCATGTACGCCAATCGTTGTAAATCCATGCGTGAGGGTATATGCCTCCTCCCAGATGATCATCCATCCGCGTTGTCACTAGTACTTCAACATTTGCGGTATTAACCGCCGCATGTATTTCCCGGAATAATTCCGTTACGCCATCTCCTTGAATGTGCGCTAGTCGTCCGGGATCAGGCGTTTCTTTCAGAATATCGATATTGAATTTATTCTTGTAAGCAGCGACAATCGGTTCGTTATATCCGTAGATATATTGTCCTTCCACATCATAAGGAACACGACTGCCCCACAGATGCGTATTAAATAGACTGTATGATATACCATCAACACCGTATTGCATATACTCCCGCGCTTCATCGACATATCTGGCGCGTACCTCTGGATAGTTGTAACATGGTGTTCGCAGAATTGCTCCGTTTTTCGCCCGAAGAAGATATTCACAGTTTATCCGAAAAAAATCATCATCTGCACCGATGATATAGCAGTCAAACGGGTCCACCCAGCTGAATATTTTCAAGCCGATATCATGGGCATGTGAAATGGCAACGGCCAGCGGATCAATCTTTTTCATAACCTCACGCATGCCGATCAATCGCATGTCGTAACAACCGTCAAAAGGTGCGATGGTTTTACCCCGGTAAACAGCTTTCCCTGCAAAGCGAGTACGCCACGTCACTGCATCGAAGCCTGTATCTCTACATTTGTCGAGAAGGTTTCGAATCTGCTTTTCGCCGAACATTTCACCTTTCAATGTCCATGCGTCAGTGCAGAGGACCGAAAAATCCACATTGATAATTCTACGTTTTTCACGAAGATGCATTGTTTGTCTCCCACATAAATGACATTTATATTTTAATGTATTATCCGAGTGTTTTTATTAAAACTTTATAAAACTTATTGGAGCGGTAATTACCGGCTGGCCTCAAGATTATCAAAGAATCCCCAGGTATTCGCACGCAGAACTAAATATTTTATCTCGCAATTAACGGGAACGGGAACATTGAATTTCTGCTGCCCGTCTACAGAGACACTCATCTTGCCGTCGATGATATTGATTTCAAATTCGGCAAACGGCAATCTGATTGCAGAATGCCCGGATGCGACACGTGGCTCCATAGTTTTGTATGCCGACATGGCGTTAACTCTACTTTGCAGGTCAAAAGAAATCGGGGCGACAAAGCCTTGACCGCCAAATCCACTTTCCAGCGAAGAATCCCAGAGTACGCCGAATCCCTTAGTCATGGCAGCATCAAAAAAACCAATGAAAAGACCGCGCTTATAATCGCTATGCAATACTTTAATTTTAATTCTTACAGGTTGATTCAGATCGACTTCGTGCGCAATGGCTGCGTTGCCAAGAGCCATAAACGGAGTATGCTCCACGCCTGGCAGGTACGGACGGATTTGAACATTCCCGTTAAGAATCTGCCATGATTCTTTGTTGTCAAAATGTTCGACAAGGATGTTTTCAGCCCAAGCTGGAGTCCACAGTAAGAATAACATCAACAACAGTATTCTTTTTTTCATTGTGATAAATGTCTTCTTATTGTTTTTTTACGGAGGTAATATCCTGGCTTATCAATAACGGTTGCCCGGCGTTTCCAGCTTTATCGTAACCAACCACAACAAGCGGTCTGGTTATGTCCACACCTTTCAACTCTAGTGAGCTTTCCGGTTTATAATCTGCACCTTTGAGCCACGGTGCCCATAAAACGATTTCCCGCAAATAAATGGGTTCTTTTTTGCCTCCCAGCCGGATCAGCAGATCGCCTTCAGCTCCGGTAAATCCGGCACTGTAGAGCGGGAGCCAGTAATATTTTGATTTATCCGGCAGCGACCACGAAAAGCCTTTATCCAACTGGACCTGCCGCAATTCCCACCTGGAATCAATTCGGAAATATTCATGCGGCCCCCGGTAATTGACGGTCATCTGCGTTCCCTCCGGGATGAATGCTTTTATGCCGATCCAAATGATTTGAGGGGTAGTTGCAACCAGACCTGGTGCATAAAAACGCAATTCCCTGTTTCCTGACAACTCTCCATTCCGCTCCAGATGAGACCAATTGCCAAGTCGCAGTTTTTGATCCGGATGATAGACGTACATCTCCGGTTGCCAGACTGCCAGTTCATTCTGAACTAACCGCACTTCAGTCGGCGGCGGACCATCCGGCGCCCAAGTCATGTTAAGTTTTGTTCCATTGATTACCGGATAGTGCGCTACCGGCCCCATATCACCGGGGGCGCTGTCGCCGAATAGTTTAAACCGGATATACGGATCAAGCTGATTGCGGTCAGGCAGTTTCGCCAGGGTAAATTTTTTCCCGGTCATGGCCGCAACTATCCGGCAATACCGGTAAGGATCGCCGTTAAAACCGTCAAAATCCCAGGCCGGTTCGATAAAACCGCATTCTTCAAAATCATTCCATTGCGTCAATAAAAGGAAATCCGGTTTGCATTGTAAACTTTTCTCGACGGAATCCAGCAGGAAATTCCCTTCATCAGCCGGGATTACACCGCCCCCCGGCATAGTCTTCCGCGCATGAGTCTGATTGAATTTGGCAAAGATCAGAACCCCGTACTTCTTATTGTATTTACGCGCCAGTTTGCCGGCCTTTTCGATATGGGCGATCATGTCATTCCATGGATGCGGGTTCTGCCCGTAAGGAGGAACATGAAGGAACCATGCATTATTATGACTCAACACTGCCTTGACCTGAGGGATCCGGAACACCTCATCGCTGTCTCCCTGTTCAACCATCCAGTAGACCGGGCCTGCCTGCTTTTCAACCTCAGCAAAGAACGTCTGCATATCCGCCGGCTTTAACCAGGCTGACCAATTCTGGAAGTAATATACCGGCATATTATCGATTTTATACCAGCCGGGATGCCCGCCGTAGCGCTTAACCAGCATCGCCGCTCGTTTTATAGAATTATCCAGCAATTGCGCTTTGAAGGGCGGACGGCGGAACTGGATTTCATCGTGTACAGCAACGGGGTATTTCATCGCTGCGGCAGTATCAAGAATTTGCTCAAAAACCGGCAGCGGGGTGAAATCAATGCCTTCATCCGAAATTGACGGCCATAAATGAATATGAAGACATTCCAGGCCGGCGTTTCTGGCGGTTTCCAACTGCCAGCGGATAATGTCCGGCTGCGCCGCATCATATGGTCCGAGCAGCGGATATCCATTGGACATGATCCATCGTCTCCATGAGGTTCCCGGCACCAGTTGTTCAAGCGTCTTCTGCGGATCGTATTGCCCGTAATAGTTGAGGTTGTTCCAATGCTGCCAGCGGGGAATATGAGGATTAACGCCGACGGGAGCTCCCCACCAGATATGCCATTCACGACACATTACTGGAATTTTAACCTGCATAGTTGCCGCCCGTTCCAGGGTTTTATCCCCAGGCATCCCCTCTGCGTATTTTATCAGATGCGTTTCTCCATCCGCCATGGCAGAATATGTTACTGCTGACAACAACAGAAAAATAAAAAATACTCGTCCAAAATATTTCATGAAAACCATCCTGATTGAAGATTAAAAGTTGGGAATAACTGTTTGAGTCCATGTTCCGTTTAACTGCCCCCTGGTAAAGTATAGCCAGGAACGGCTGCCGCTGGCCACGTTACCCGCCAACATCAGCACGTTAGCACGCGAGGTATGATTTAGTCCAAGCGTATTAGGATTGGAAAAGGCATGTCCGGTAAAGATATTCACGCCCGCTACAACATTGGTAACGGCAAACGAATCAAACACGAGCGGGAACTCCGAAAGAGTCTGGATATAGGTTTTGGCGGATACTGAGTTAGCAGCATTACCAGTGTCCATGACTCGCTTGCTGGAAGACTCCCGGAAAAACGTTGATACCGCAGCACCGGCGTTGAGAGTGCCACGCATCCCGTAGCAGGAGACCGGGTTGGCGTAAACTCCGAATGGAACACTCGGGCAAACCAGAATATGTGGTTTGCGGTTACTGGCAGGGGGAACATATTTCAGATTAATCATAGTCCATGTCCAATAGCTGTAAGCTCCGGTATATTGCGAAGGACGGCCTTCCGGAGTAAATCCGGAGTAATCCCCTGCGTATGAACTGATGGCAAGACCACTCTGCCGCAGATTATTGACACATACTGTTGATTGCGATTTCACCCTGGCTTTATTCAGCGCAGGCAGCAGCATTGAAGCGAGGATCGTGATGATCGTAATCACAACCAGCAATTCTATAAGTGTAAATCTTTCTCTTTGCATTATGATTGCACCTTTCAGATTAATTTAGATGATTTATGTATATATTATAACCGCATTTATCGCTTGACACAATATCATAAACATGCTATCAATATAACAAACGTAAACTAATGACGGATTTGCAATGCAAAATATGAAAGATCAACTGGCGGAAAGACTGCATGATATCATTGCCATGATGCCGAAACAGCTTTATCTTGCCGGAAGCAGAGATAATCTACACAAAATAAGCGGTGCAGAATGTCTGCCATGGCCGAGGATCAATATTAAGCTTGAAGGTCATATTCTTATCAGCATGTGTGAAGGCGGACAGACGGTACAACATGAATTACACTATGGCGATATAAATTTTGTAAATGCGTTTGCGCCAATCAAACTCCATGAGGCAACCGGCAGCGGACTTTCGCTTGTGCTTCGCCACAACTATCTTAGGATAGTCTATGCCAAACTGAAGGGACAGGATGTTCCAGATCTGGAATATTACCATATTTATGACACATTGCGTATGGCGACAGTATATGCGTTCAAGTCTTTAGGTGCGCTCTGTGAAGCGGAAATTATGCCGTCGCCGGATATTGCCGGCCGCCTGGTCCAACTGATTTTGGAAATGTCCGAGGATGATCTCAGACATTCGGCGAATGAGACATTCACCCGTTCTCAGAATTTGTGGCTGCAACTTGTTGATTATATTGAAGATAAATGCCTTGGAGATCTTTCTCGCGAGAAACTCGCCGATGTGTTTAAAGTAACCCCGGAATATGTATCAAATCTCTTCCAGCGTTATTCAAATTGTACTTTTAAAGATTACATCATTCGCCGCCGGATGGAACATGCGGCGCAGATGCTGCTGTCCGGTAAATATTCTGTGGATGAGACCGCCTGGCAATGCGGGTTCAAGCATACGGCCTACTTTATTAAGACCTTCCGCCTGTATCACGGCATGACCCCGGGCAGTTTCCGGGCATCTGCCGCTGTCACCCGGCACGGGAATCGTAATATTATTCCAACCGGTCAGACGAACCGTATGAACGCTAAAGAGTCTGGTCATTTGAGCTCATCCAGGTGAAGCGGTATCAGATTCACTGAAAATAATTAGGAAATAATTTGAATAATAGCTATTTTGAGGTTAAGATTATTTTAATTTTTAAAGAAATACTATTATCATGAGCAGAAGAAGACAATTAGGTTCAGTTTATACCAGTTTCCCGGCTAAAACGGCAAGCGATTGGATTGGACATCACCTGTTCAAGGTGTTTGCCTCGCTTATCGTATGCATTTTATGGACCGGGGTGTATTACGTGCTGCTTGGAGTAGTTAATTTCAATAAGAACAATTTTCTTGCCGGGGCCAAAGAGACGACAGTTCTTGAGCTTTTCAGAACCGAGACCAGTAAATGGGCGCTGGCTATCTCAATGGTAGTGTTAGTAATATATGTTTTCAGAAGTCACATCGGCGAAAAAGTTAACCGGAAAAAATAGTAATATGAAGATATTTTTTAAACAATTTCTGTTAGTTGGTTCTGTCGCAATCCTCGCGTTATATATGCAGGGCTGCGTGAGAACTGTGGACAACAGCAGTAAAGTCCCGACCCGTTCTCCGGTAAAAGCATCTTATCCGAAGCTTAAAGATTACACGCTGGATTTAAATCCGGTTGTTCCGGGCAGGCCATTTTCGCCCGACACGGTTGCCGTCATCAATTTCAAGCTGAAAAACTCAGGTCCCAAGCCGGTTCTGATTGATGAATGGTATATGGACGATTCGTATAATATCAGGATATATTACCGCCAGTATTCGCCTGACATTGATCTTGAGAATTTTGACAAGAAATCCTGGAAATGCATCAATCCTGAGCTGAAACCGCCGGTTCATCATTTTCCGTTACTGATCAGCCCGAACAATATTGTTTTTGTCGAAAAGCAAATGGACTTATTTAAACAGATCAGTCCGGATGATCTAAGCAGAAGCAAAAGGTTTTGGGTTATTGCTGAACTTGCCCTGAATTCTGTTGATGTCAGGAGCCCCCCGTTTGTAATTGAGTTTAAGTGATTTTGCCGCTGGATTCTTTTACTGCGCTCTATTCCGGTAAATAGCCTTTGAAATTATCCAGACCGGATGTTAGATTAAAATACGATAAAATTTATAAGCTTATTTTGAAAAGGAATTAAAAAAATGAATGCTTTACGTTTGTTTGTAATTGCCATGTCTGCGGGGCTGCTGCTGGCCGGAGCCGGATGCAAGTCTACAGAAAAAACTAAAATCGGCGAATTTGATGCGAATGACAATGAAGCGCTGAAAGTGGCTAAAGGTTTTGCCGATGATATTTTGACCGGCCTTAAAACCGACAACTACCAGTTGTTCTCCAAAAATTTCACTCCTGAAATGAAAGAGAAAATGACTGAAAAGACTTTTAAGGCGACAGTCAAAGACATGACTGAAAGAGTTGGTACGCTTCAGTCATGGTCTTATTTGACGGTTATGGAAAAAGCGCCGCTGAAAGCATTTGTCTGGAAGGCCTCTTTCCAGAAAGAGATTAAAGACAAGGACAATAAGCCGGTTAAACTCGATACAGATATGCTTTTCCAGTTGTTTATAGGGAAAACTGATAAAGGTTATGTGATACTGATATTTGCCTTTCAGTGATCTAAAAAGGAAAATGTGTTTACCGGAATCTCTGCCAACTAAAGGAGAATGCTGATGAAAGCTCTTACAGAAAAACAAAAAGATATTTTAGAATTTATTGAAGACTTCATGGAAAAAGAAGTTATGGCGCCCACGGTCTACGAAATAGCCGACTTCTTCAAGATTAAAACTTCAACAGTGTTCGCCCATTTGCGTGCACTTCAGCGCAAGAACCAGCTTAATCGCAGCTCAAAAGCCAGAAGCATCAGTCTGATGAAACCCAGACGCAAGTCTAAACACATGTCTTTTGTGCTGTCCATTCCGCTGCTCGGCCGGATCAATGCCGGATTGCCTGCGGAAAGCCTGGAACACAAGGAAGGCGATGTTTTTATTGATACCGGTTTAGTCGGCAAGCGTGATGCGGACAAAGCGTTTGCATTGCGCATACAGGGCGAAAGCATGCGCGATATCGGCATCTATCAGGACGATATTGTGATTGTCAAGCAGATAGATGAGCCTAAGTCCGGCGATATTGTCGTAGCTCTGGTAAATGAGGAAGTTACTGTCAAAACAATTTATTTCCATAAAGGCGGACGCATCGAACTCCGTCCGGCCAATTCAGACTTCAGCCCGCAATTCTATCCGGCCGCCCAGGTCAAAATTCAGGGCAGGGTCGTAGGCTTGCAGCGCGAATACTGATATTCTTTGCTCGACTAGTCAAGACAAAAAAAATCCGGGTTTCCCCGGATTTTTTTTTGACCATTACTTTATGCAAATAATGGTCTATTTCAACAGTAGGTTCGGAAATTATTCCTTTTCCTTGCCGTCCAGCTCTTGTAACGCTGCTCTGCGGCTCAAACGGATTTTTCCGCTCTGGTCAATGTCGATAACCTTGACTGTGACAAATGAGCCTTCAGTACAGATATCGGTGACCTGTTTCACGCGGTAGTCAGCCATTTCGGAGATATGCAGCAGACCGTCGAGTCCCGGCATGATTTCGACGAATGCGCCGAAATCCTTGACGGAAGAGACTTTGCCGCGGTAGATCTTGCCGATTTCCGGCATGGCAGTACAGCCGAGAACGCGGTTCTTGGCGTCTTCCAGCGCTTCCGGATCGGGAGCGAGAATCTTGACGGTACCGTTGTCATCAACGTCAATTGACGCTCCGGTTTCTTCGGTGATCGCCTTGATATTCTTACCGCCGGGACCGATCAGCGCACCGATCTTGTCCGGACTGATTTTGACGATAACCATCTGCGGGGCGTTCGGGCTGATTTCCGGACGCGGGGCCGGCATGCAGGCCTGAATTGCATCGAGAATTTTCATCCTGGCGACGCGGTTGCGTTCCATGCCCTGGCAGAGCAGATCAATTGCGATACCCGGCAGTTTCAGGTCAAGCTGGAATCCGGTGATGCCTTCGCGGGTGCCGCAAACTTTGAAGTCCATATCGCCGAAGTGGTCTTCTGCACCGATGATGTCGGTAAGCAGCAGTTCTTTGCCATTGCCGTCGGTTACCAGGCCGCAGGAAATACCCGCTACCGGTGCAGTGATCGGTACGCCCGCATCCATCAATGAGAGGATTGCGCCGCAAACTGATGCCATTGAAGTGGAACCATTGGAGGACATTACTTCAGATACGCAGCGGACGACATACGGAAAGTCCGCGGGAATAACTTTAGCGACGGAACGTTCGGCCAGATTGCCGTGTCCGATTTCGCGTCTGCCGGGTCCCATGATCCTGCCGACTTCGCCTACGCTGAAGTTCGGGAAGTTGTAATGCAGGTAGAAGCGTTTGGAGAGCACGCTGGGCCTGCCGGTGATATTGTCATATTCCTGGGAATCTTTTTCGCCGCCGAGCGTGGTGATGACCAGCGCCTGGGTTTCGCCGCGGGAGAAAAGCCCGCTGCCGTGAACCACCGGAAGAATTCCGACTTCTGCTGAAAGCTGTCTCAGTTCGTCAATACCGCGACCATCGGGACGGAACTGTTTTTCAAGAATTGCATTGCGGGTGGTTTCTTTTACCAGATCGTCAGAACATTTGCGGATTTCCAGTTCAAAGTCAGCATTTTCCATATCCGGGAACTGCGGTCTGAGGGCTTCTGCCGCCGCGCTGAAAATACCGTCAAGCGCCAGCAGACGGTCGGTTTTGCCGGGAACCAGGCATGCTGCTTCCAGTTTGCCTGCGCTAAATTCGCGAAGCGCTTTTTCGATTGCTTCCGGAACCAGATAAAGTTTCGGGGTCTTTTTCGCTTTGCCGGCTTTGGCTGCGAGTTCCAGCTGTGCCGCTACCTGAACTTTAACTATTTCATTGGCGAATTCCATGGCAGCCTTCAGGTCTGCTTCGGAACATTCGTTGGCTTCGCCTTCGATCATGATGACTTTATCCGGAAGTCCGGCATAAATCAGTTCCATCGAACTCTTTGCCATTTCAGCATGAGTCGGGTTGGCGATAAATTTGCCGTCTACGCGGCCTACTCTCAGAGCGCCGATCGGGCCCTGAAACGGGAGGTCGGAGATGGTGAGCGCGGCTGATGCGCCGAGCATGCAGAGTACATCTGCGTCATTTTGCTTGTCCGCGCTTAACAGCAGGGCCTGCACCTGCACTTCGTCGAAATAGCCTTTCGGGAAGAGCGGACGTAGCGGACGGTCGGTAACACGGCAAGTCAGAATTTCTTTCTCGCTGGGACGGCCTTCACGTTTGATGTAGCCGCCGGGAAAAATGCCTGCAGCGCTGTATTTTTCGCGATAATCGACCTGGAGCGGAAAGAAATCCGTACCCGGGCGTGCCGGGCCGGTGCATGCGGCGGCGAGAACGATGGTGTCGCCAAGTCTGACCAGACATGCGCCGTTAGCCAGATTGGCCATTTTGCCGGTTGAGATTTCCATTGTGCGGTTTTCGCCGATACTGAAGATTACTTTTTCTTCTGCCATTGTTGTTGTTTCCTCTTTTTGTCCATGATAAACAGTATTATAAATATGTTTTGCCGTTTATATGGACGGTTTTTGCCGCTGCCGGGAAATTTTCTCCACAATTGTGCAGCAGGCTGATTGTTTTACTTGTAGTCTGCGGTAGAGAAATGGAGAAGTCAAAACTTTTTTGCGGAATCGCGGTATCAGAACCCGGATATTTCAACCCGGAACCTGATAGCGGCCGAATTCCACATCAATATTATTCAACTTTTTTCCAGTCTCTACTGAAAACCGTTGATAATTAATATAGCAGTATATGGTACAAAAGCAAACAGGCTGCCGTTTTGAATGGCAGCCCGTAATAAATTAAATAACTTTGAACGTTATTTTCTGCGGATATCGAGTTCAGCGGTCAATTTGACGTAACCCTCGAAGTTTTCTTTGCTGAGGTAGTTCAGCAGACTGCGTCTGCGACTGACCATTGCCATCAAACCTCTGCGGGTGCTGTGATCTTTCTTATTGGCTCTCAGATGCTCGGTAAGGTGTTTAATCCGCTGGGTGAGCAGCGCGACTTGCACTTCCGGGGATCCGGTGTCGCCTTCTTTTCTGGCGTACTTCTTAATAACTGTTGCCTTTTTCATAAATATTCCCTTTGTTTTTCGTGTCCGGCAGCTCTGTCAGTCAGGCTTAACAGCAGAACCACATGAACCGTTTTTAATAACAGAACTATAAAAATACTTCAGAATTTCTTTTTTGCAAATCATTTGTTCATCAAAAAAACGCAAAATAAGTAAATTTGTGCCATGACAGGGCGATGAAACCGAAGACAAATTTAGCGCACCGCCAAATTACTGAGCATGTTTAAATTTCATAATCCTCTATAAATCAATATAACTACTGCAATCATAATAAAGCAAGTGTGCAACTAAAATTCTGATTGCTTATATCAAAAATTGTTTCCCGGTGTTATAATTATACATCAGCCCTCGTTACTTTGCTTAACAATAATCGCAAATATAAATCCCTGCTTTTTGAAAAAATAGAAAGATGATGCTATTCCATAAGTTATCGCCAAACAACTTTTAACAGGAATGCATCATCATGTCAAATTTACAACTGTT
>CAIPAT010000371.1 GCA_903863035.1 uncultured Lentisphaeria bacterium | reverse complement strand
CAAGTCTCGCGAAATATCCCGAAGAGATTTTGGGAATTGCCGGTAAGGCGCATACCTGAAGGTATGTAACGAACCGGCAAACACAAAGGCATTCGGGAGAAGCGCGAAGATGTAAAGGTTATTTCTTTACGGCTCCTAAGGTTAGTCCCGCGCCTGCGGGATGCCTTTTGTGGTTATGAAGCCCCGGCGCAGCCGGTTAAGTACAACTGTTAAATTCAGGAAAGACGTTAAATATGAATGATAAAAAATTAAAAATACTGGTCTTCGGCGCAGGCGGAGTTGGCGCTTATTTCGGCGGAAGGCTGGCACAGGCCGGCGCTGAAGTCGCGACAGTCTGCCGTTCCGATTACGAAAGCGTTAAGAAGTTCGGCTACCGGATAGGAAGCATCGCCGGAGATTTTGAGTTCATCCCGGTTAAAGTATGCCATTCCGCGGCAGACTACCATGACACCGCCGATATCGTAATGGTGACAACCAAAGTCCTGCCGGGAATCAGCGTACCTGAACTTATCCGCCCGGCGATATCGAAAAATACCTCAATCTTTATAATCCAGAACGGCATTGACGTGGAAAAGGACTTTGCCGCGACTTTCCCTGAAAATGAGATCATCAGTGCTATCGCCTATATCGGGGTATTTCGCGAAGGCGGCGGCAGAATCACACATCAGGGCGCAGGCAGATTGCGGGCCGGCACATATCCGGAAGGCAATACCTCGACGCGCCTGAAACTGATTGCGGAACTCTTCAAAAAATCCAATGTCGAATGCGAGATTGTCAGCGACATTGTTCGCACCCGCTGGGAGAAACTGGTCTGGAACGTGCCGTTTAATCCGGTGTCAGTGCTTGCCGGAGGCGTGGACACCCGGGAGATGGTGCTGAACCCGGAACTGGAGACACTCTGCATCTGTCTCATGCATGAAGTCTGTGCCGTTGCCAAAGCCTGCGGCAAGGAGCTGGCGCATGACGTGGCAGAAAAAAATATAAATTACACCAGAACCTTTCCGCCTTACAAAACCAGCATGCTGCTGGACTATGAAAACGGCAGGCCGCTGGAAGTCGATGCCATCCTCGGCAGTGTCATCCGGAACGCGGATGCTCATAATGTACCGGTTCCGCATATCCGTGCCATTTACGCACTGCTGAGTTCGGTTGACCGGAATTTAAACAAACTTTAGGAACACCGGCCATCATGCTCAGAATTTCGGACAAAATCGCTATCCCGGATGAAGAACTGAAAGAGGAATTCTTTCAGTCCTCCGGACCCGGCGGACAGAATGTCAATAAAGTCGCCACGGCTGTGCGATTGCGTTTCAATGTGCAAAATACTGCGGTGCTTCCGGAAGATGTACGCCTCCGGCTGCTCAGCAAGGTCGGCCCGAGATTGACCAATGCGGGGGAACTGGCAATCGAAGCTCAGCGGTACCGCACTCAGAAGCAAAACCGCGAAGATGCCGCTGAACGGCTCGTCAACCTGATCCGCGGAGTCCTGACGCCGCCCAAAAAACGCCGGCCGACAAAAGCCTCCGTCAAGCGCCGGATTGATTCCAAGAAGAAACATGGCACAATTAAAAAGTACCGTACTGCCAAATCGGCCGATGATTGATCCGGATTCGCACTCTCAGGCCTTCGATACCGGGGTACCGAGGGTCTCCCGGAACGAACCAATTCTCAAAATCTTCGCAATCTATGTTAAATTTTCAGCATTGCAGAGTATAATTTGAATCAGAGTGTAACCACAAAGAGATTTTATACGACTATATAATGATATTGTTGTGTTCCGGCTGGATTCGCCAGGGGATTAATGGCATAAGCAGGTTTGCGCTTTTACTATCGTCCGCCTGTTGCCGGCATTGCTCCGGTTGAAGACTTCAGCAATACAAGGTATATTGTTTTGTTTGAGACATGCATTTAAAATTAGGGAGTATAAATATTTACTATGAGACATTTTTTTTCCGGCTGCGGAATATTGACGATACTTTCGGCGCTGCTGTTATCAGCAGGCTGCGGTAAAAAAGAGAAAGTTCGAGAATTGCCGCCGGTGCCGGTGACTGTTGAACAAGCAAAAATCAAAGATATGCCCTTGCAAATAAATACTTTCGGCAAGGTGGAAGCATATTCTCAAATTCCGGTAAAAACGATGATTTCCGGACAAATCAGCCGTTTTCTTACAAAGCCCGGTGAATACGTTAAAAAAGGCGATGTGCTGCTGGAGATAGACAAACGTCCTTTTGAAGCCGTGCTGCAGCAATGCCAGGCGACATTGTCCAAAGATAGAATATTGCTGGAAGATTTTATCCGCCAGGCGGAGATGAAAGAACGTCTGCTGGCATCCAGCGCCATGGATACCAATTCCACGAAATCCATGCGGGCGCAGGCCGAATCCCAGCGGGCCCAGGTTTCCTCTTCCGAAGCCGCGCTCAAAAATGCTCAGCTCAATCTGGAATATTGCACCATCAAAGCTCCGATTGACGGACGCACCGGCGATATTCTGATTTATGAAGGCACGGTGATAAAGGCCAATGACGTCGATGTGATTCAACTGGTCCAGCTTAAACCGATCTATGTTGTCTTTGCGCCGCCGCAATTGAATCTGCCGGAAATTCAACATTTCTTCAAACAGGGCAAATTGATTGTCCACGCTCAGGTTCCGGTAAAGAACGGGGCGGAAGCTGACGGCGAACTCACTTTTATCGACAGCGTGGTAAATCCGACATCAGGAACGGTCAAACTGAAAGCGACGTTCCCCAACGAAAATATTCAATTCTGGCCTGGGCAGTTCGTCAATGTAACGTTGACGCTGACCGTGGAAAAAAATTGTGTGGTGGTGCCGTCGCAGGCGGTTTCCAAAGGTCAGGACGGCAGTTATGTTTTTATCGTCAAGCCGGATAACACCGCGGAATATCACCCCGTGAAAGCAGGTCGCTCTCTGAATGAGGAAACCATCATTCTTGAAGGGCTTAACGGCAATGAAAAGGTCATTACCGACGGGCAGGTGCGCCTTTATCCCGGCGCACGGGTTTACGAACCAGCCCCGAATGCACCTGCCGCTCCGACCCCAAAAGGGGCAAGTGCTGACGCCGGCGAAAACACCGGGACCAAATCCAAAACGTCAGTCACTGTAAAGTCCTGAGTTAAATTATGAATCTTTCAACTTTTTTTATTAACCGTCCGGTGATGACCTCGCTATTGACTTGCGGGTTGATTATTTTCGGCATAATGTCTTTTTCCAAACTTCCGGTAAACGACCTGCCGAATGTGGATTTCCCGATGATCACGGTCCGTGCGAATCTTCCGGGTGCGAGTCCGGAAACAATGGCCTCTTCGGTTGCGACGCCGCTGGAAAAGAAATTTTCATCCATTGCCGGACTGGATATGATGAGCTCAACGAGTATTTTGGGAGAAACCTCCATTACTCTCCAGTTCAAACTTGAACGGGATATTGATGCGGTCGCCCAGGATGTACAGTCGGCTATCTCTCAGACCATATCGAAACTGCCGTCTGACATGACCACTCCGCCATCCTACAGAAAAGTCAATCCCGGCGACATGCCGATTCTCTATCTGGCCTTGACCAGCAAAACCATCCCGATGTCAATGCTGGATTATTATGCCCAGACAGTAATTTCGCAACGGCTTTCCACCATCGACGGAGTAGCGGAAGTCCAGGTATGGGGGTCGCAAAAATATGCAGTCCGCATCCAGCTTGACCCGAAACTGCTTTCCGCCTGGCAACTGGGCATCGACGAAGTTCAAACAGCCATTTCCGCCGCCAATGTCAACCAGCCAACCGGTGCGCTTGACGGACATCATACTGCGCTGGTCATTCAGACCAACGGACAGTTGCTCAACGCCGAGGCCTTTAAACGCATCGTTATCTGCTATCGTAACGGTGCGCCGGTCAGGCTCCAGGATGTTGCCGAGGTTTACGACAGCGTCGAAAATAATAAAGTAGCCGCCTGGTGCGCTTCTGCAGGCGGACAGACCAGCGCTATCGTCCTGGCCGTCCTGCGCCAGCCCGGCTCTAATACCGTCGCGGTCGCTGAAAGCGTTAAAGCTGTACTTCCGGTACTCGCCAAACAGCTTCCGGCGTCAGTCCAGATGGTTAAACTGATAGATCGTTCAGAAACTATCAAGAGTTCAATCCATGACGTTGAATTCACTATGATTCTGACCCTGTTGCTGGTGGTGCTGGTGATATTCCTGTTTCTCCGGAATATACGCGCGACAATCATTCCGAGTCTGACCCTGCCGATGTCCGTGCTGGGCACTTTTATCATTATGTATTTGTTCGGCTACAGTCTGGACAACCTGTCGCTCATGGCGCTGACATTGTCTATCGGATTTATTGTTGATGACGCCATTGTGGTGCTCGAAAATATCTTCCGGCACGCGGAAATGGGCAAATCCGTGCGGCAATCCGCCATTGACGGTTCAGCCGAGATTTTTTTCACCGTGATCTCCATGACTTTATCGCTGGCGGCAGTATTCATTCCAGTCATGTTCATGAGCGGCATCATCGGCCGCTTCTTCCGTGAATTCGGTGTCGTTATCGCGGCGGCAGTGCTGATTTCCGGGATCGTCTCGCTTACTCTTATACCGATGCTCGCCAGCCGTTTCCTGAAGAAACGGGTAATCCATAAACACGCAGTTCACGCTCCAGGCGAAAACGGCGCCGCTGCAGGAATGCTTGGAGTTTACGAACGAAGCCTCATCTGGTGTATTGAGCACTGGAAATTGACCATTGCTTTTTCCGCTATCATCCTGGCCGCAACCATCGGCTTGTTTATTATTATGCCCAAAGGCTTCATGCCGCAGGAGGACATGAATTTACTGAGAGGAAGAACCGAAGCCGCGCAGGGCGTTTCTTTTGAGGAATTGAAGAAACAGCAGTATCTTGTCGCCGAGATCATCCGTCAGGACCCTGACGTCGAGGCCGTCATGTCCCGTTGCGACGGCAATACCGGGATGCTCATGCTGCGCTTAAAGCCGCGCAACGAACGCAATCGCACGGCGGACCGCATTCTGGCTGATTTAAAACCGAAACTGGCGGTTATTCCCGGCATCAAGAGTTTCCTGATGAATCCCCCGGTCATCAATCTTGGAGGACGCAGTACTAAATCCCAGTATCAATATACCCTGACGGGCCCTAACATTAATGAACTCTACGCCGCCGGACAGAAGGCGGAAAAGGCCATGCGTCTGTTTCCTGAACTGGAGGATGTTACCAGCGATCTCCAGATTACCAATCCGCAACTTAATTTGAATATCAACCGCGACAAGGCCGCGTTGCTGGGAATACAGGCGGAACAAATACAAAGCTCACTATATAATGCGTTCGGCCCGCATGACATTTCCACCATTTACGGCACTGACGATCAGTATAGTGTCCTGCTTGAGCTCAAAGACTCTTTCCGCTATGACCAGAATGCGCTCTCGCTGCTTTATGTCCGTTCCAGTAACGGCAGTCTGGTTCCCCTTGCTGATCTTGTCGAAATGAAACAAGTCGCCGGCATTCTGGCGGTGAATCATTCCGGTCAACTGCCCTCCGTTACTATTTCTTTCAATTTGAAACCCGGCTATTCTCTCAGCCAGGCCGTGGATAAAGTTGAATCACAGATCGGCGGAATGATTCCGTCATCCGTTTCCGCATATTTCCAGGGTACAGCGCAGGCATTTAAAGATTCGATGAGCGGAATGCTGGTATTGCTGGTCATAACCATTCTGGTAATTTACATTATCCTCGGCATTCTTTATGAAGATTACATTCACCCGATTACCATTCTGACGGCATTGCCGTTTGCCGGATTCGGTGCCCTGCTTTCGCTCATGATCTGCAATATTGAACTTTCCCTTTACGGCTTTATCGGTATCATCATGCTGGTCGGCATTGTCAAGAAAAACGGCATTATGATGATTGACTTCGCCATTACCGCTCAACAGAATGAAGGCAAAACTCCGAAAGAGGCTATCATCCAGGCGTGTCTGGTACGGTTCCGTCCGATCATGATGACGACGGCGGCGGCGATCATGGCCGGCATTCCGATCGCGCTGGGACTCGGCGGCGGCGGCGAATCCCGTCAGCCGCTGGGCGTTACCATGGTCGGCGGCTTGCTCTTCTCGCAATTGCTGACTTTGTTCGTTACCCCCGTTTTCTACGTCTGCCTGGAACACCTGCGTCACCAGTGGCACAAAAATCATTCCACCCGTTTACCGGCAGAATAGATATATAGAGGTAATTGCAAAAGTAGTCATAATTCAGGAGTCGGAAGTCAGCGTTTGACTGCGGTATCCGCAGTTTTATCAAATAAGAAAAGAAAGATAAAAGAGAAAAAGTTTGTCCACTAATTACACGAATGAAGACGAATGAATATTTTGCTGTGAATTTGATTTTGCGTCACAAAATCAAACTCACAGCAAATGCTTCTGTTTTATTAGTGCTCCCGCCTTGCGGGATGCCATTCGTGGATAAAAAGGATTTCTCTGTGCCGCTGTGGTTAAGTTTCAAATTAGAATAAATCTGGATTTTAGTTCGAATTTCATTCTGAATTCTAGATTCTGAATTCATGCAAAACTTGAGTTTTGCAATTGGCTCTATACTCTGCACGGCTGAAAAAGTGCGAATCCAAAATTTAAAGATCGCAATCCCGCAATTGCGGGACTAGCGTCTTGCGGCTCTCTTTTGCCGTAATTAAATTTAAAAAATGGGCAAGAAAAAACCCGGGGCTTTTGACGGCTCCGGGTTTGAGTGCTTCTGACAAGTTCAGATTAGCGGGCGTAGAATTCGACAACGCTCATGATATTGGCATTGACCGGAATCTCAGAGATTTCCGGGATGCGCACGAGCGTGGCTTTCAATGCTTCGGTCTCGACCATGATATAGCCGGGAACGGTAGAATTGGTTTTCTTGGCGATTTCCGCAATGGCAGGAGACTTTTCAGCGTTAATGGTAACGCTCTGGCCTTCTTTCATCTGGTATGACGGACGATTAACTTTGCCGCCGTCAACCATAATATGTCCATGGGTAATGAACTGCTTAGCCGCAAAAATGGTCGGAGCGAAACCTGAACGATAGAGGAACGCGTCCAAACGCTGTTCAATGCTGCGGATCAGCTTTTCGTTGGTCTTGCCTTCGCCCTGTTTTGCTTTATGAAAAGCAATCACGAGCTGTTTTTCAGAAATTGCGTAATGAGCGCGGAGTTTCTGTTTTTCCATCATCAGTTCACCGAATCCGGAAAGTTTCTTTTTACGGCCGGTTTTGCCGTGCTGCCCCGCGGGGTACGGACGTTTCGCGCTCGGACATTTGGGATCACTCCAAACGCACTGTCCGATTCTGCGACAGAATTTGTGTTTCGCCTGACTTGCAGTTGCCATCCCTTGCTCCTATTTGTTAAGAGTTTATGTTGATCCGGCTGCAGGTGTCAAGCACTTAATGAAAGTGGGGCCTGCAGCCTTCATACTAAAAAAAGTCTATTAAGATAGCATCATGAATGGAAATCTTCAAGATTGTCATGTAAATTTTTTTATATTTAAAACCATGTAGAATAAGGATAGGTATGGATTGGTATAAAGTTGCATGCAAAGGCGGCAGGCTGTCTTTGAAGATGTTTTTGGCCGCGGGATGCATCCTGATGATGGGCAGCGCTGATGGAAAAGTCTCCAACGGCCTGGAAGTGTTTCTGGAACAGCATGTCGATCTGGTTAAAGGCAAGCGGGTGGGGCTGCTGACCAACCAGACCGGCGTCAATTCGAACAAGCAGGCATCGGTTGACCTGTTCAAAGCGAATCCGAAAATAAACCTGCAAGTGCTGTTCGCGCCGGAACACGGCATTCGCGGCGACATCAAGGCAGGCGAGAACTTCGGCAACACCCGCGACCCGAAAACCGGCCTGATCGTTTATTCGCTGCATGGCGGCAAAGACCACCGTCCGACGAAAGAAGCGCTGGACAAGATTGACGTGCTGATTTACAATATCCAGGATATCGGCTGCCGCTCCTATACCTATATCTGGCACATGGCCGAATGCATGAGAGCATGCGCCGCCGCCGGAAAACCGTTCATCGTGCTGGACGTACCCAACCCCATGGGGGCAGTGACGGCAGACGGACCGATTATTGAAAACAAATATCGTTCTTTCATCGGGCTCTACCCGATTCCATACTGTTACGGATTGACCGCCGGCGAACTGGCGCGGTATCTGAACAAGGAACACAATATCAACTGCAAACTGTATGTAGTACCGATGGTCAACTACCGCCGCGACATGAACTGGGCGGACACCGGGCTGCCATGGGTGCCGACATCCCCGAACGTACCCACCTCGCGTTCAGCCCAGGGATACTGCATGACCGGCACCATCGGCACGCTTGGCCAGACCAATATCGGGCTGGGTTTTGCGCCATTTGAAATCATTGCCGCCCCATGGATTGATTCCGAACACATGGCAACCTACCTCACCGCCCAGCATATTCCCGGAATCAGGTTTATCCCGTTCAACTATGTTCCGACCAAGGGTTTTATGGCCGGAAAGCTGATTCACGGCGTCAAACTCTCGGTCACCGATACCAACTGCCGCCCGATCGTGGCGACAATCGCCATCCTCTGCTATCTCCAGAAATACTATTCCAAGGATTTTAAATGGCAGCCGGAAAAATTCAACGGCTTTGATAAAGCCATCGGCACCGCCAAAGTCAGAGAAATGGTCATGGCCGGCGAAAACTATAAAACTATCGTTGCCGCCTGGGATAAACCTTTGAGCAATTTCAGGGCCAGGGCAGCACAGTATAAGATATACAAATAAGAGTTCTAAAGTTCGGTCCCGCTTGCGGGTCCCGCGACTGCGGGATCTAAAGTTCTAAAGTGCTAAAGTGCGGGAGTTCTGAAGTGCGGGAGTCAATTGGAAAGTTCTAAAGTACGGGAGTGCTCAAGTTAGTAAATGAATAACAAAGACTTTAAAAAAGTTTTAGAGATACGAACAAAAGAATATGCAATCAAAGTTATTTTATTTCTAAAATCTTTTCAATGCTCAATGGTTGATGGTATAATTTTCAAACAGGTCTTGCGTTCTGCAACATCAATCGGGGCTAATTACCGGGAGGCAAATAGAGCCGGATCGAAAAATGATTTTATTCATAAAATTGGAATTGTTGAAAAAGAAGCGTCAGAAACTGTATATTGGCTTGAAATAATGGAGTTCACATGGAAATTTACTCAGAAGCAGCAAGACGAATTCACCTGGATAAAAATGAAACATCAGAGTTGCTTGCTATCTTCTCAACCATATCCAGGAAATCCAAACTTCAGGATTTAAAACTTTAGACTTTTAGACTTTTAGACTTTTAGAACTTTAGAACTTTAGAACTTCAGAGATTGTATGGATAAAAATATTGTGGAGCTGGCGCTGGTCATGCCTGTATATAATGAACAGACAACCATCAGGCAGACCGTAACTGACTGGGAATACCTGCTGAAACAACTTGAGATTAATTACGAATTTCACATTTACGACGACGGATCTAAAGACAAAACAGCACAAATCCTGAAAGAAATGGCCGCCGGAAATTCTAAAATAATTGTACACTTCAATGCCAAAGCCGGACACGGCCCCACTTCAATGATGGGCTGCCGCCAGAATTCCGATGCCAAATGGATTTTTCTGACCGATTCCGGCAGCGACGCCAGTTTTAAGAATTTCGGACGGATGTGGGGAATGCGCCGGACTTATTATTTCATCGTGGCCAGAAGAAAACGGACCCTGCGAATTGAGCATTTTATTATTTCCTCTCTCTCCAGCATAATAATTAAACTCTTGTACGGCCGCGGCGTTTTCGACGTAAATTCGCCATGCCGCCTCATGTTCTGCAATGCCTTCCGGGACATCTTTCAGAAGATACCTGAAAACACCTATGCCCCCAACCTGATTATCACCGGCGAAGCATGCCGCCGGCAAATCGCCTTGTGCGAACTGCAAATCGACTCATACCACGTAAAACCAGGCTCCGGCTACAACACCAAAGATATAACATTTACGACAGCCTTTAAAGTGCTGTACCAGACCATTATGTTCCGTCTGAAAAATCTTCAGTAAAGCGGCGGCTGATTACGGTAAGGAGCTGTCAAGAAATAAACTTGACAAGTTCCGCGAAATATCCCGAAGAGATTTTGGGAATTGCCGGTAAGGCGCATACCTGAAGGTATGTAACGAACCGGCAAACACAAAGGCATTCGGGAGAAGCGCGAAGATGTAAAGGTTATTTCTT
>CAIPAT010000370.1 GCA_903863035.1 uncultured Lentisphaeria bacterium | reverse complement strand
TTGACAAGTCCCGCGAAATATCCCGAAGAGATTTTGGGAATTGCCGGTAAGGCGCATACCTGAAGGTATGTAACGAACCGGCAAACACAAAGGCATTCGGGAGAAGCGCGAAGATGTAAAGGTTATTTCTTTACGGCTCCTAAGATGTGTATTCCATTTGTTCCGCATTAATATTTGGCGGCTTCGCGAATGGATTATCAACCCATTCACGCAAGTTGCTGCACACAAATAGATTCCAGCGCAAAAATGCCGCCAGCGTTGAAATGTGCCATTCTGCCTGTGACAAGAATTTTAGATATTTTACCAGCAGCAATGAAATCAATGCTGTCCAGACTTGAATTTTGACTGCATTTTCGCTAGTACCGACAAAAGTCTTGACTTTCAGATTTTGTTTCAGAATTTTAAAGCAACATTCAATCTGCCAGCGTTCTTTATAAATATCCGCAATCGTCTGCGCATCCAATTCAAAGTTGTTTGTCACAAGCTCCAGTGTTTTTCTATTCTTCAAGTAACACACGGTTATTTTACGCAGCCGTTCAGGATAATCATTGCGGCTGTTTTTGCCGGACAGAAAGATGATTTCGTCTTTCTGTACGTTGCCGGGGTACTGCTTTAAATCAACAGTCTGTTCTTCATGGAGGGTATTCTGTTTCAGTCTTGAAACAAAAAATACACCTCGCTGATTCCACTGATACCGCATTGACCAGTCAATATAACCGCGATCGCAAGCTACAATGCTGTCTCTTGGCAATTCCATTCTTCTGGCGGAATTAATTTCGTGTACTTTGCCTTCCGTAAAATCCATGAATACCGGCAAATAGCCATCTTGATCGAGTAGCAGGTGCAACTTTACCGCGCCTTTGGTCTGCCGGTACTTCACCCACTGGAAAGCCTTGACGCCAGCTCGATTGTTGTGGCGTCAAGACTGTACAGTTTCTTTTTAAAACTGAATTTATGCCGTGGGGCATGATTTTGACATTCTCCCAGTGCTGCTCGGCATAAATCCCTGAACCACCCTTGTTGGATGATTTACGAGCCTGAAAGGAGGTACAGGTAATTACGCCGAGCGACACTAGCAACGCATAAAGTGCCTTTTCAAATATCCGGTAATCCCGGTGTGTGCTGGAGTATTAGAGATTCGATTTGGACGGAGCTTCGCCAACGCCAGGATGGTTCAGTTTGCCGCCGCAAATCTTCAAGCCGCCGCAGATTTTCCGCAGGCTGTTCGCCCGGGCAAGCTGACAAAACACCATTGACACCAGATGATCGTAGCTATCAAAACTCTGCTTATGTTTGTCGCCTTGGTATTCTGCGACGATTCTCATGAATTTATCTTTCGGGATCAACGATAAAATTTGACTGAACAGACTAACCGGTGTATTCATATTACGGAGCCCGCCTTTGGGTTTAAGGCTATCGTAATATACTGTTACGAACAAAGGAGCTCCACTTCATCTTTTTTATTTTGTTAGGACAGATAGTTGCAATATCAAATTTTGTAATGTTACATAACAATGTCCGCAGACAACAGTACTTTGCATTATATGCCGGACTAAAATATATGATACTTAATCCGCATCTTTCTTCTTCTGCTTCCAGTTTAAATAAACCTTTATTGAAACAAGACCAGTTAAAAAATAAAAAGATGCAGACCAGAGATAGCCGGCCCGGTTGAATTTAAGCCAATCAAAAAATGGCGAAATCACGACCGGATTTAAAATCATAATAATAGTCTGGTACAAGAACGCCTGAGCCGAACAGAACTGACCGATCTTTTCACGCGGAAAAAGCTCTACTGTTACTGCGCCAAGCGCCACTGTAAAAATAAATAAATTGATATTTATCAGACAGGCCATGGAGGCGGCAGATGTTTTATCATGTATATAGAAGAAAGAAATCAGGCATAACAGCGACCAGACAAAGAAAGTTGCAGGGAGCACCCGTATCGGCTTCAAACGATCAATCATCGACCCTGCCGAGTACCCCAATATCACACCAAAAATGGTTGTTGCCGCAAGTCCCACTCCTGTGATCCATCCGGTGGCGGTTAAATCCAATCCCAAATCATTGCGCAGATAAAAGAATTGGAAAGTATTCCCCTGATTGCCCATTTGAAATAGAAGTGTTACAGCAAATATCCAAAGATAGTATGGCTTGCTGAAACAGTCTTTGAAGTAATCAAATAACGGTTCAAAGACATTTTTTGTTTTTCTTGCTTGAGGCGGCGGATAGTCACCCTCCTTCACTCTCCACACCGACAACAAATATACCGACAAGCAGAACATTGAAACCCCGATATAAACCGCTTTGGTATGATGTTCGGCATAACCTACGATAAAAAAACTCCAGACCATACCGGCTGTCACCGTGACAATTCTTGAAATCGAAATGAACAACCCCGGGGCAGAGCCCCGAGGTATCGAAGACAAAAACAGCGTATTCAGAAGTCAAAGCGCAATTGACCATCATATAGTTTTTTGTATTCTTCTTGCGTATTTCCCTGCCCTGCTATATACTTCTTAATCAC
>CAIPAT010000369.1 GCA_903863035.1 uncultured Lentisphaeria bacterium | reverse complement strand
TTGACAAGTCCCGCGAAATATCCCGAAGAGATTTTGGGAATTGCCGGTAAGGCGCATACCTGAAGGTATGTAACGAACCGGCAAACACAAAGGCATTCGGGAGAAGCGCGAAGATGTAAAGGTTATTTCTTTACGGCTCCTTAGTATATTAATATAGATTTTAAAGAAAAAGAGTAAAATACGTGGTAAAAAATGTATAAGCCGGATTATAATAATTTGAGAGATGCAACAAAATTCTCATGGTTTGTTAATACACCTTGCGACGCGTTGATGGAAGTGACAGGAGTCTCTATAAAAGAATTTAATCTTAATCCGGATGCCGGAGTCGAAGTATATAAAAAAGGGCGTCCAATCATAAAAGAAATATTCGGGGTTGATGTGGGAATTCCGGCTCCGGCAACACCGCCTGTAAGTTACGGACACATAAACACCCTTGGAGCAGAACTGATTTTCCCGGAAGACGGCGAAGTAAACCATAGCACATTATGTGACTCTCTGGAACGGGGAATTGAAATTCTAAAGAAACCGGTTGATTTTGGCAAAACTGGAATGGCCCCGTTTTATCTTGAATATATGCAGAAATTGAAACAAAATTTTCCTGATGAAAAAATAGGTTTTGGTTTTGGTGCTCAGGGACCTGTGACAACGGCTTATTTATTACGGAGAGATGGTTTTTTTTATGATCCTTATGACAATCCTGAACGTACCAAGGAATTTCTCGCACTGATTGCGGCAAGCGTTGTTAAATTTAAAAAATATTTTGCGAGGACTCTGTACGGGGAACCTGATATCAACCCTCAAGGGTGTGGGCTATGCGATGACTGCGCCGCCATGCTGGGGCCGGATTTATGGCCGGATTTTGTAATCCCGTATATTAATTATTATTTCGAAAATATGACTACAGGAACAAGATTCGCACATATTGAAGATTTACGCCCGAATCATTTGGAAATGCTTGAAAAATTATATCTTGATTTCTATGATCCATCCGTTTCGCCCCAAATAAATCCATGCATTATAAAAAATAATACGCGGGTTCCTTTTGCCTGGAGGCTTGCCAGTTTTCACTATCCGGACATGAGCTTGACCGATATAAGAGATTTTGTTTTCAAAGCTGCCGCAGACGGGGCTGGCAGAGTATTCACTTATCTCCCCGAAAATTCATGCAGTTTGAAAAATATTGAAAAAGTAAAAACATTTATAGAAGCCGCAAAACAAGTTGATTCAGCGCTGGGCAGAGGAGCTTCAAGAAGTGAAATTATGACATGGGTAACCCGTGACGGCATGAATAAATTCTGGGACAATTGGAATTAATAACAAGCAGCACAAAAACAGATGAAATCTATTGATCCGAAAGATAATCATATGTCATAATTATTTATGAAATTATGCAAATGAGGTTAAGTCGATTAACCTGCTGCAAAAAGTGATAGCTGATTATCTTTCGGAATAATAGTAATGTTTTACCAGAAACAATTACTGGCAAAGCATATCGTAACAATTTGGTTGAAAGCCGGAGAAAAAGTTATGTCATGGATTGATTGGCTGATTGTGGTGGTTCCGCTGACGATTATTGCAATAGTCGGATTCAGGACGCAGAAGCATGTGAACAGTGTGGCTGAATTCATGGCTGGCGGCCGCCTTGGCGGCCGCTATCTGGTATGCAATGCCAAGGGCGAGGCCGGCATGGCGGTAATCAGCATGGTTGCCGGATTCGAGCTTTTCCATGAAGCCGGATTTACCATTGCCTGGTGGCAGAAAATGACGGTGCCGCTGGGGTTGTTCATCGCGCTTACGGGCTATATCATTTACCGCTACCGCGAAACCAGAGTCATGACGTTGGCGCAGTTTTTCGAAGTCCGGTACAGTCGTAATTTTCGTTTATTCGCGGGGATGCTGGCATTTCTGTCCGGCGTTATCAATTACGGCATATTTCCAGCGGTAAGTTCCCGCTTTTTCGTCTATTTCTGCGGTTTTCCGCAATCGCTGGATTTCTCTTGTTTTGAAGTCCCGACTTATGTAGTGATTATGTTAATTTACCTTACCCTGGCCTTGACAATGTCTCTGACCGGGGGGCAGTTGACTATCATGATTACCGACTGCCTTGAAGGCCTGCTCTCGCTGATCATGTTTCTGTGCATCATTACCGCATTGCTGATAATGTTTGACTGGTCACAAATCCAGTCAGTAATGTCTGCCGCGCCACCCGGCAAATCCATGCTGAATCCGTTTGATATCGGGAAGGCAAAGGATTTCAATATCTGGTATGTGCTGATTGGCATGATAGGGTCAGTTTACGGGGTGATGGCCTGGCAGGGAAGCCATGCCTTTAATTCCTGCGCCAAAAACGCGCATGAAGCCAAGATGGGTGCGATTCTAGGCACCTGGCGCAGTTCCACCAAAACCTTAGTGGTCTTTCTGCTGGCAATTTGCGCCATAACATTTTTGAACCATCCGGACTTCGCCGCTCAGTCAGTGCATGTGCAGGAAGTCCTGAACAAAATCGCTGACCCGCAGATTCAGACCCAGATGCGGATGCCGGTGGCGATCAGCCTGATGCTGCCGGTAGCGATTAAAGGAATGTTCTGCGCGATCATGCTGTTCGGATTGCTGGCCTGTGACAGTTCCTATCTGCATTCCTGGGGCAGCATCTTCATTCAGGATATCGTCCTGCCGCTCAAGAAAAAGCCTTTGACGCCGAAACAGCATATCAATTTGTTGCGCACGGCAATAGTAGGGGTGGCAATTTTCGGATTCTGCTTCAGCCTGCTTTTCCGTCAGACGGAATATATCCTGATGTTTTTTGCCTTGACCGGTGCTATTTTCGTTGGCGGAGCCGGTTCGGTAATTGCCGGAGGATTGTATTGGAAGAAAGGTACCGCCGCCGGGGCCTGGGCAGCCATGCTGGCCGGCTCCAGCCTGGCAGTCGGCGGAATCGTCCTGCAGCAGTGCTGGAAAACGCTGTATCCGTGGTTATGTAAATTCCTGCCGAACTTATCATTTATCGTTGACAGCCCCAATAAATTTCCAGTCAACGGCCAGTACATGTATTTCTGGGCAATGGTTTCAGCGATTGTACTGTATGTTATCGTTTCACTGCTGACATGCAAAAAAGATTTCAATATGGACAAGATGCTTCACCGCGGAGAGTATGCGCTGCCGGATGACAAAGTCAAAAACGAATTTGCCAAACGCTGGACTTGGGGTTCGATCATCGGCATTGACCGGAACTTCACCACCGGCGACAAGGCAATCTCAATCAGCGTATTCAGTTGGACCATGTTCTGGTGGGTGGTGTTTGTCATCGTGACGATTTGGAACGTGTTCAGTCCCTGGCCGATAAGCTGGTGGGGTACATACTGGCATTATTATGCTATCATCATCCCGCTGATTGTAGGAGTCATCACCACAGTATGGTTCGTTTACGGCGGGATCCATGATTTACGCGAACTGTACCGAGACTTGAAGGTTTATAAATCAGACGCTCATGACGACGGCACCGTTTCAAATGAAGAAGAAAAAGTACTGCCTGACAACTACATCAACTTTGTCGAGTCAGAAGAGGAAACCGAAACAGAGCCCAAGCCATATCCCGGCAAACCATCAAAAATGGATTGAGGTTATGCACAAGTAATTGAAAGCATTTTCTTGAGCAAATGAAAAATCTATCATACAGGAACTTGAATTTTATGATGACCTCTGCCGGTCTGGATATCCGGCATATGTCATTTTTATTTTGACAAAATCTTAATTTTTAATCTGGGTTATCTGACAGCACCGCCAAAATCGTGAATTACAACTGTGAATGATTTAGGATGATTATTCACTCCCTCAAAGGCATTGACATTTTGAAGGAATAATCAGAGTTTGCGACATTTGCTGGACTTTTGGCGGTGTTGTCTTATCTCTCTGCTTAGTATATTTTTTAAAATTGATGCTTGACTTTATTGTAATAATCCATTATAATCTAAAGTGTCACCATAAAATCTTAAAAGTGTCACCATGTCGGAGTGCTGAATTGTTACGCAGTAAAGAAAAATTGTATGTTGTGGCTCCCAAGTGCCGGATTGTCTCCAGGCATCTGATTGATGAAATCAAATCCGGAAGATATCGTCCCGGCGACAAGCTGGACAGCGTAATTACTTTATCCAAGCGGCTCGGCGTCGGACGGCGGGTCGTATGGGCGGCGTTTGCCATTCTGGCAAAGGAAAACTTTGTAGTTACCGAGCGCGGCAGCGGCACTTATGTGAATCCTAACCTGACTCCTGGTAAATTCTATCGTCTAGGTTTATTTGTCAATCGCCAGAATCCTATGCGCATGGGGCCAACGATTGCTGCCGTATACCAGAAATCTTATAAGACGGGTTATCAGACTGTTCTAGGAGCTAATTTTGAAAAGGAATTTGAGTTATCTGATTGGCTGCAAAATGAAAAACAGCTTGACGGAGTGTTGCTTGCCGGCATCGTGGATGAACAATTGCTTAAATATCCGTTTCGCAATAAAATTCCTTATGCAGTTATCGGAAATTATGACATCTCGCCTGAACATCCGCAGGGCACCACTGATATACGCGGCAACGCAAGAGATGCGTTCCTGCCAATACTAAAACAGGGCAAGTATAAACGCTTGGCGGTGATTGCCAATATTTCCGAATTAAAAGCAAACCGCGATTTCACTCAAGGAATAATTGACGCAATTACTGAAAGCAAGTTGACTGTGGAGAAAGACTTAATCTGTTATGCAGACGCGGACGGTTACGCTGAGATGGTCAAACTAATGGAAATCCAAAACCCGGATGCCATCTACATTCATGACGATTTGGTTTTGGGGCTGAAAAAATACTTGGACAGGCATGACATTCCGCCGGGTCAGCGTCCATATATTTTGACCAACTCATGGGGTGCGGATATTCTGCCGCCGAAATATTATGATCAGAAAGTCAATATTAAAGACGGTTTGAATCAACGTGTTGAAGACGCGATGGCAAAATTATTAAACTCAATCAAATGAATAAAAAAGGAGGCTTTAAATGCCGTTTGACACCAAAACAAACATCTTACAATATCGAACAATTTTAAAAATGGAGAGAGTAAAATGAAGCATGTAAAAAGGTTTTTCACACTTATAGAATTGCTGATTGTGATAGCTATCATAGCTATTCTTGCCAGTATGCTGCTGCCGACGCTGAATAAAGCACGAGCTCAGGCCCAGGTCGCAGGCTGTCAAAGCAATCTAAAACAAAACGGAATTGCGCTGTTGCAATATTCAAATGATTACGATGGCTGGGGGCCATCAGGGACAGATGACGCAGGAGCTAACGCTTATAATTATGATTCAGTAAGAGGATACTTGACTCCGCCCGCAACAAAGACTGGACCCAATAAAGCCAAGCAACTGATTTGCCCTGGAACAAAACCCCCATTTACAGATTGGGCGGGAACGGTGAATGCTGCTGCCGGAGGAAGAATATACTCCAGTTACTTGTTATCGTTCGGCACTGGCACTCGGACTGCCGCCGGCAACTGGTTTCTATGGCGGTCAAATACTTCTGTCCGTGGCGGTCTGTCCAGGGTTCCATGCCCAAACGTGAAATTCCTGAATAAAAACGTGAATGGATGTTATGTCGCTTCTCCGAGTGAACAGCCGATGATGGGAGACGTGGCTTCTGTCACAGGGATGGTTCTACCTTATGGTGTCGCCTTGCCAGGGGCTCTTATGTCTCATAACGGAGCCAATACCGCTTTTATGGACGGGCATGTGAAATGGACCAATAGAACTGATTTTAAAAGTTATGTTCACTACTATGATCAGAAGTGCAGAATTTATTACTAATCAAGTAATTAATCTTAATGGAGGTTATTCATCCAATACTGCATATAATATTTAAATTTCTGTTGAGTAAAATTTCCGGACAGCTCATTTTAAGGAGACTCGCTTATCAGACTGAATCAATTATTTGTTTACAGCAGCAGCAATCTGCAGCTTCACGGAATAATAAGGTCTTATTTAGATTAAGAGTATAAAATATACAAACTGGAACATATGGAGAAGTTCATGTTATTATTGAGAGCAATGATGTTATTTGTGGCTGGTTATGTGATGCTTATTCCAATTACTTCCGGTACGGACTTTAAGCAAACGCAATGGTGGTCGATACCGAATCAGTCGTCAATAAGTTCAAATTTGATTTCCCAGAATCAATCCGGAAAAATCGACCCGGTGGAGATGCTCAGAGCAATTAAGACCATGCGTGTTCTTAATTCTTCCACCCCGTTTAACAATGGGGACAATCTCCGTTTCAAATTCAACATCTTGTCGCCGATTGGCACCTCTGCAATGCTGGAAATATTGACCGGTAATGGCAAAGAATCCTGGAAAATGCTCATTAATCCGAAAGGACATCCAGACACATTGATTATTTCGTCATGTGGGATTGACGGCAAGGCAGTTTCCGCTCCACTTGATTACCGTTTTCGCGGAGTAATGAATCAAAGTTTTCTTTGGCCGCAAAATGTTCTGAACTGGAGCAAGTATTTTTACTATAATTCTCCATTGGCAAATGACAAATGGTTTACCGCCGAACTGAAATTTACTGGAGACGCGCAGGAACTATATGTAGATGGAATTTATATCTCCAGATTTGCAAAACCATCCTCAATAAACGGCATGCTTACTTTTCGTCTTTCTCCCGGCACCACCATGACAACGCCTGTATGTTCCCGGGAGGAATATGCAAATATGCAATTCCAGCCAGTGGATATTTCTTCCCGTATTAATGGTAAAAACCTTGATGGCAAAGTTCTCGCAGATTTGGCGCTGCCACCGGCGGGTCAAACTGTAATAATTAAAGATATACCCTTTGTGTTTCCCCTAAAAACCGAGTTCAATCATCTTGACATTAGTCAGAGTTGGGTCAGGGAAGGAAATTTGAATGAGTCTGCTACCGAGAAATCGAATAAAGGCAGTTTCGGTGGTCGTTGGGCCGGGGCGCTCAGCAATAATCCGGGGAGATTGCAGTTTCGCGTCCCGAACGAAGATTATGATGCATTATATGTAATTGCCGCCTCAGAAAAAAAATCCGACATGATTCCACGGTTTACGGTACAATTTTATCGTCCGGACGCAGGATTCCCAAAAAACTTTCCTTCTCCGCAAATTCCGCTGTTCAGTATAAAAGGAGACACATTTCGGCTTCCGGTGAAAAACAGTGATGACACTGAGGGCAATTTATACTTGATCAGAGTTCCTATTGCGCCTGGTCAATTACAGGAATTCAGTGACTTGAATTGTCTTGAATTTGAACTGACTAAAGACACAGAAATCTATCGCAGTTATCCTGACCCGTCGTATTACAGCATTAATGGCGCTGGACTTCCGAGTGCAGTAAAAGTCTTTGCCTTGACATTGGGTTTGCCGCTTTACAAAGTTACATTTACCCCGCGCAATTACGCCAATGTTTGGACCGCCCCCGAAACTCCGGAATATACGGTTAAATTAAAAAACCGTTCCAACAAGGAATTGAAAGTAAATCTGCAGTTTGATACCGACAGTCTTGATCAACAGGAGAAAACAACTGCCGGTGCCGAAATCAAGTTAGCGCCACAGGGCAGCGAACAATGCACTCTCAAGACAAAACTGAATCGCTACGGTTGGCATCAAGTCAGACTGACCAGTTCATCTCCGGATGAACTTCAAGTCCATGAGCGCTCTCTGGCCTATTTACGACAACGTGATTATATTAAACAGAGAAATTTTTTTGATAAAGGTTTCATATTCGGGTTCTGGAATTGGAAAGGCGAGCATTACAATCCCGGCGTTGAGGATTCATTTACGGTCATGGGTAAAGCTGGAGCAGGTTCTCTGTCGTCAGGAATGTATGATTACTGGGCAAATGCAGAAATTCACAATATCGCCCGGCAGTTCGGCATCCGGAACTATCTGCTTTTTGGCAGCGGTGATTCAAGATACACCGCTTTTCAATTTCCGGAAAAATATTTTGGAATTCCTTATGATGGCAGTCAACCGGAAAAAATGGGTAATGTGCTGCTGGAAAAATTTAAAAAGAATGAACAGAAGGCAAGTGAGATTTCTGAACCTATGTTAGTACGGGTCTTTGCAGAACCAAGTCTTGGGCCTTCCACACATGGCAGCATGCCGGAATATTTTGGTGAGCAGCCGCTCAAACCTGGCGAGCAGAATGTAAAAAAAATCAAGGATTACACAGAGCGTCTTCTGATATCCGCAAAAGCCATAAAAGCTAAATATCCGGCAGCAAAAATCCTGATGCCTCACGGCGACCCGAATTTTGCTATTCCATTTTTACAGGAACAAGGCGAAGCTGCGACTCTGATTGATGGGGTGGCCGTTGATATAGGTTACTTTGAAAGACTCCCGGAACAACAGTTTCATCAATGTTCAATTCATCGACTGTATCAGTTTTTGAGTGAGTGGAATAAATACAAGAAAACTCCGCCTGTAATGGCAACTTTTGAAGGACCATGCATCACCGGTGTGCTGCCCGGAGCACTGACAGAACAACAGTTTGCCGCTCATACCATACGAGCCGCACTGCTGCTTGGCGCATACGGTATTAACCGGCAATTTGCAACCGCATCCCCGTTTGACTGCGGCAATTACTGGGGGGAACAGCACTACGGCAGCGGTCTGATCAGCCGAATCAACGGCTTAAACCCGCATGTTGCATACTGTGCATACGCTACCATGACACGTCACTTAAATGACAAGGATTTCGTTAAATGGCAGCCTACCGGCAGTTTGTCTACCTACTGTTTGCAATTCCGGCACATTGCTTCAGGGCAACCGATGTATGCGGTATGGACCATTCGCGGAACCAGGCCGGTCATATTCGAGACAGACGACAGCAGTAAGGTTTCTGTTTATGATTATATGGACAATGTTCGACCGGTCAATATTGCCGGGAAAAAGGTTTCAGTTATAAGCGGACCAGAGCCTGTTTTTGTTTACGGGCTCAATGATGCGCCTGAAATTATCCTTGGAGCTCCGGATCATTCTGATTCAACTGTCGGACAGTTCAATAAAAAAATTGCTGCTGCTGGATCAATAAAGTGGCGGCAGGAGCAGGAGAATGACAGCAATTATACAGAGTCATTTCCGGATTGTATTCGTCGCTTCCCGGCAACAATGGAATTAGGCCAAGTTAATTCTCCTGCAGAAAATGGCGGGACCGCGTTAGGGGTAAAACTACCGGCTCAAAGCAAAGACCGAGGTACGATGCCGTTTTACACCACTCTTTATCCGGCAGACAATATATTAATTCCCGGGAAAGCGGAATTGCTGAGCATTTGGATAAAAGCGGCCAGCGACTGGGGGAGGATAGTTTACGTTTTAAGAGACGCCAAAAATGAAAAATGGATCAGTGCAGGTTCTGTCGGGCGATGGAACGGTGACGATATGCATGGTTGGAGCGCCTTTAATTATGACGGGTGGCGCTTGCTCAGATTTGAACTGCCAGGCAACGCTCCGTACGATTGTTTTCGTGAGCGCGGTTCCACTTGGTGGGGATGCAGCGAAGGAGACGGCATCGTTGATCTTCCTTTGAAAATCGAAAAGATTATTGTCGAAAAAAGACCAAAAGCGATGTATGTTAACTCGTTGGAAAAAACCGATCCAGCGCCGGTGTTACTGGGAGATATTTACGCCGAGTACAGATGCGTGGCGGACATGACTGAAGATGCGGTGAGACTGTCAAAAATCCGCATGTCACCTCCGCCGGGCAATTGGAATGAACCCAATCCAATTGCTGATCTGGAAAATACAGGTACATTGCCGCCTGCAAGTATAACCGGGGTAAAGCATCCGGATTATGAATATGACGGCACGAAAGGAATATTTTTGTTCAAAGAGGTTGCAGATGCTGCAAGTTATGATATCTGGCTCAGTTTAAATAAGGATGGGAAAGGCGCATTACTGATGGGTAAGAATATTACAAAATCCGGGATTCTGGTCAAAGGGTTTAAACCCGCCACGGATTTTTATGCATTCATCGTTTATCGCAACCGTTCCGGGGCAATTTCCAAGCCGTCGCCAGCATTTAAATTCCGGTTGGATGATATGTTTGCGATGAAATAATAACAGATAAGGATGATTATGTTAAAACGTATAATTCTCAGCCTCATGATATTTAATTTCTGTGCCATATCTGTATTTGCAGGGATACAGCAAAATACACCGCCAAATCCCCCGCTTTATGTTAAAGTCAAGATACTGCCGGAACAGAAGACGGCAATCGGGATTCACATTTCCGGACGACGGCCATACCGTCCATGGCCGGTGCCAAGGAGTAATATTACCAGCAAAGGGCTATTTACCGCTGAAGGTGTAAACGCCGGCCTGGGAGACAAAAGTACATTGTTGAAACCGGGCGAAGAATCACCATGGGTTAATATTGCGCCGCTGTTGGCTGCCACAGGCGACAACCGGTTGCAATTTTGTGCAGTAACTGGTTCCGTAACAACAGTGCCGCTTCCGGCGGATGCAAATTTTATATTATCTTTTTCCAGAACATCCAGCATGGACGGGCTGATTAAATCATTTACGCGGCAAGGTCATGGCGCCGGAATGCTCTGCATGATCAACCTGCAGAATCCGGATAAAATCACCGATGATCTGCAAAGCAGTGCGGATGACTTGAAGTATGCAAAGGCGGATCCGGAAGTCCCCGGCCGGAAACCTGAGAAGTTTAGTATTGGAACTGCGCTTGCTCTGGATAATGAGATAGTCACCCCGGAAACTATCGGGAATGAATTGCAGGCAATGCGTCTGCTCAATCTGAACACATTGAAATGTCCACCGGCTACTGCCGCCGCTTCGGCGTTCAGCGATAACGGTTTCCGGCTTTACTATGGAGGACTCCGTACCTATTTAACAAAGATACCAGATTGTCAAAGTTCGATTGATTACGATAAAATCTCAAATGAGGTGAAAAAATATGCAGAAGAACTGAAAAAATATGGCTTGACCGATAAACTTTGCTTCATCAATACGAGGGATGAACCGGGAACTGTTCTTGAGCATTTTCTCAAGTGCAAAGAATGCAGCAAACAATTTGTGGCATTCCTGAAAAAGTCGGGAATAACGCCGGAAACACTTAAGATAAAAAGTTATGATGAGGCAGTTCTCCAAAAGGATAGCAGTATAAATCCGTACTTATATTATTACACCATGAAATTCAGAAACCGGACAATGGCAGATGCATTCCGGGCTGCTACCGAAGCCATCAATAAAGAACTTCCCGGAGTTCCAGTGTTAACTAACTATTCCACGGAATTGATATGGAATATGGCATCCCGGGGCGCTGACATCTTTGAAATTCAACGTAGCGGGGCATTGACTTACGGTGGCACGGAGGACTGGTGCAACTGGAGCGGTACTTATCAGTTAGCCGGATTCCAAATGGCAGTAATGCGCGCTGCCTGCCGCCCATTGAATCAGAAATATGGAATACTTAATATTCTGGTCAGCCGCACCCCTTGGGAAATTCAGGCTAAAGGATTTGTTGAAACCGGTCATGGGGTCAATTCCATCAGGTTCTTCAATTATGGACCATATTATGCTCCAAGCAATGATCAAACCAGCCAGCGACCGGAAATATATCCGGCAATGAAACGTTTTGCCGCGGCTACAGGAGCGGTTGAAGATTACCTGTTGAATGGCAATATTCCGGACGGTGACGCCGCCATGCTTTATTCGATTACTTCAGATATCTGGAATCTGGACGGGAAAAAAGACCGTGATGCTCCTTTCGGCATGGAACGGAGCTATCTGTATTTGTTACTCAAACACATTGGCTGCCGTACCGATATTTTGGCGGATGAGGACATTAAGAAAGAATTTCTGGAGAAATATAAGCTGTTATTCATTGTGGATTCACATCTCCCGCGTGCCGCAATTACAGCTTTGTCCGAATGGGTAAAACGCGGTGGAACATTATATCTCGGGGCCGGGGCATTGCAATACGATGAATTCAACCGCCCGCTGGAGTTGGATAATGTGCTTGGAATCAAACGTGGGAAATATCAATTCGTTACGGCACCAGGCCGACCACCGTTTGAACTGCTGAAAGTAAAACCATTGTCCAATGTCAACTTTTCTGGAGGACAGATTCAGGTCATATGTGGCCGTGAAAATGCTCCCGCCGGACTTGGAGGTGATTTTATTGCCGGCGGCACCGGCTCCCCGTCGGTATATGTACAAAACAGCGGCAGCGGTCGCGTTATCTCCTGCGGTTTCTTTCCGGCATTAAGTTATATTCAATCGGCGCTTACAGCTAAGGGAAAACCGGTAAAACTGGACTTGCACGCCGAGGATGATACTCCAGTTGTGAATATTGCCAATTATTATTCATGCCGTGATTACCCTGAAACACAGCGTAAGCTGTTTGCCAAAATATTGGAGTCTGCCGCTTGCAATGTTCGTCTGAAAACATCTGATTATCTGGTTGAGAGTAACTTAATCGATGCTCCATCGGCAGTAATCATTGCCCTTGCCAACTGGAATGGAGCGGAACGCGAAACCTTAGTTACTATTAAAGGATATCCGGCATTTAAACGGATTTATGCGATCTCAAATAAAGTCGAGGTAATTAAAAATATTGCTGATACTGCAGTTATAAAGATAAAAGTCGGCCCCGGCGACTATATCGTCGCTGAAAAATAATTAAAGTACAATAACTCAAACCGGTGAATAATGATAGAATATTTTGTTGCTTCAGTGCTCACTGCCATAGCGCTGCCTCTCATGGCAGCGGAAGAAACGGCCAATATTGACGGTTGGCCCAAGGGAGTTGTAGAAATCAAATACCTTTCGTCCGCAGATAACACAATGCAACCGGCGCTGTATTACGACCCTGGCAAGAGTGAAGCTGTCCCATTGCTGGTGGCGCTGCATACATGGTCAGGAAACTACACACAAAAGGAGCCGGCTTACGCAAAGTGGTGCATAAAAAAAGGTTGGGTAATGATTCATCCTGATTTTCGCGGAGCTAACAATTGCCCGGAAGCCATGGGTTCTGAGTCGGTGGTCAAAGACATCATCAGTGCCGTTGATTACGCCAGACAACATTCAAAAATAGACCTGTCCAGGATTTATGTCATTGGCGCATCTGGAGGCGGGTATGCAACCCTCCTGATGGCAGGCAGAGCGAAAAACATCTGGGCCGCCGCTTCGGCATGGGTGCCGATCTACGACCTGAAACAATGGCACAAAGAATGTGTGCTGGGTAAAAGAGGGTATGACAAAAGCATGGGAAAATCTTGTGGAGGAGTTCCTGGCGCAAGCCCGGAAGTTGACCGGCAGTACGCTATCCGTTCGGCATGCACATATTTGCAGAACGCGTCAGAAATTCCGCTGGATATAAATACCGGAATCAATGACGGACATAAGGGCAGCGTTCCGGTCAGCCAATCTCTGAAAGCATTTAACGCGCTTGCCAGAATTGAAGACAGGCTCTCAGACGCCGATATTAAATTCATGACAGATAATGCGCAAATCCCTGATAAACTAAAAATGTCTGTTCATGACCCGCTCTATTCAAACTCAAAACGGCCGGTGCTGTTTCGCAGGGTGTCCGGCAATGTCCGCATTACTGTTTTTGACGGCGGTCACGACATAATCCAGGAAGCCGGGCTGGCCTGGCTGGAAAAACAAAAGAAGGGAACTGCTCCGGAGTGGAATATTTCGACTCAGGGTAAAACAGTTCTTAAGGATGCCGATATAGAATCAGGGAAATAGCAGAATTACTTTAAAGAAATATTGTATTGAATAAAAAAAAATAAGGTTATGCCATGAAATTGCCAAGCGTCTGGAATGAAAAGTTTACTGACTACATCAATAATCAACTGGAACTTGAAGCGGCGAAAGCTTACAGAGTGCATCAGCTTGTTCCGGATAAAAAATGGTGGCAGAAAAAACGTGATGAGTTGCGCGAAAAAATCTGGCATAGCTTAGGCACAGGCGTTGATCATGGCCTGGATTTGGATTACCGGGAATCCAGTTCAATTAAAATGGATGGCTACACGGTAAAGAATATCACTTATCAGAGCCGTCCCGGCTTCCATGTAACCGGCAATCTTTATATTCCGGACGGCAAAGGGCCGTTTCCGGCGGTGATCAACATGCACGGACACTGGTCGCAGGGGCGGCTGGCAGAACGTGTTCAGTCTCGCGGACATTCACTGGCTAAAAACGGTTATGTCTGCCTGGCGGTGGATGCATTTGGTTCCGGCGAAAGAGCCACTGCACACGGGGTATTTGAATATCACGGCGCAAATCTTGGCGCGTCCCTGATGAATATCGGAGAAACGTTGATGGGCATGCAGCTGGCGGACAATATGCGCGGAGTGGATCTACTGTGTTCGCTGAAATACGTTGACCGGAACCGTATCGGAGCCACCGGGGCAAGCGGCGGCGGCAATCAGACCATGTGGCTGTCCGCGATGGATGAGCGGATTGCTGCGGCTGTTCCAGTGGTCAGCGTCGGTAGTTTTGAGTCTTATGTTAATGCCTCAAATTGCATCTGCGAACTGCTGCCGGACGGATTGACTTTTACCGAGGAATCTGGAGTGCTGGCCTTAATCGCGCCGCATGCGCTGAAAATCTGCAATTGTCTGGGCGATTCAAATCCGACATTTTTCCCTTCGGAAATGCTGCGTACTTTTGCAGAAACCAGAAAAATATATCAGATTTATGATCATGCCGACGGCAGACTGTCATATCAGATATTCAACCTTCCTCACGGGTACTGGCCGAAAATCCGGGAAGCCATGCTCGGCTGGTTCGATCTGCACTTAAAAGACATCGGCCACGGCCAGCCGAAGAACGAAGCTCCATTCGAAACGCTCCAGGAAGATGAGCTTATGTTCTATAAAAAGTGCAAACGTGACCGGAATGTGGTTTCGATTGCGGAGTTTTGCACGAGACAAGGCAATCAGTTGCGGAAGCAATATCTTCAACGTGATAAGTTTGAGCCGGAAACAGAAATTAAAAAGCTGACAACTGTTCTACGCCTGGTCAAGCCGCTTGCTCTCTCCAGAATTCATGAATACGGCAAGGAATACGGTTGGGGAAAATATGTGTTGGAAACAGAATGCGGCAGAATGATTCCATTGCTGGTAAAACCTCCGGTTAGGAATAGCCATGATTATTTTGTGCTCTGCCATCCGGAAGGCAAGGAGAAACTGGCTGGGTCGCGACTGCTGGAAGATGTGCCGCCGGGAAAAGGCATAATCTTATTTGATCTTTATGGCAGCGGAGAAACAGGATCTGTTGACCAGCAGCCAGCATTGTATCACACGCTGGCCCGCAGTCTGCTATGGCTGGGCAGAACCGTAATAGGCGAATGGGTTAAAGATATAAATATTGTTTCGGATTTTGCTCGAACCGGTCTCGGCGCGCGGAAAATAACTGTCGGCGGAGCTAAGGACGCCGGAGTAGCTGCACTGTTTGCCGCTGCTTTATCTAAAAACATTGCCGGAGTGGAACTATTTCAGTCTCCCGTCAGTTATCTATTTTCCGGCAAGAGCATTCCTCCGGATTTTTTTTCCATGGCAATCCATTTGCCAGGATTCTTAAACTGGGGTGATATTTCACTGGCCGCCGGACTTGCAAAGGCACATGTACGATTCCTTTCGCCTGTTAAAATGGACGGCTCCTGTCTTTCCATCGCGGAGCTCAAATATTTCGAAAAAGAATTTGCGGATATTCACCGAAAATGTGGTAAACAGAAACGTTGTGAATTCGTGAAGTGAACTGCTTAAATACCCGCGGTTATTCCTTTTTTTCGGGTTGCTTGGTTTCCCCGTGGTTGAACTTTTTACCGCAATGAGGACATGTAATATTCTCCGGGGTTTCAGCATGTTCCTTTTTGTGTTTTTGAATCTCTTCAACAAAGCCGGAACTGATAATGCCGGTGGGGAGCGCGAACATGCCGATACCGCTGATCGCGATCAGCGATGCGACAAATTTCCCCAGCGGCGTTATCGGATAGATGTCACCGTAACCGACGGTGGTTAAAGCGGTGACAGCCCACCACATTGCCGCCGGAATGCTGGAAAACGCTTGCGGCTGGGCTTCATTCTCCAGATAATACAAGAGACTGGACGATAGAACTAACAGAACCCCCATTATGGTGGCGGACAGCACGATTTCTTCTTTTTTGCTGGCAAAAACATTGCGCATCAGGTTTAACGATTGATAATAGCGTCCGATTTTTGCGAGCCGGAAAACCCGGAACATGCGCAGGATTCGCAAAAAGCGCAAATCCAGGCCGAAGAACGGCAGATAAAACGGCAGCACCGACAACAAATCGATGATAGACATCGGATAAAAAGCAAATTTTATCCGGCCCCATAGCGGCCTGCGGTCCGGCGCAGAAGTGCAGCTCCACAGCCGGAGCAGATATTCCAGCGAGAATATAATTACCGAAAACGTCTCGAACCAGTTGAAAAATTGATTGAACTGCTGATTAACAGACTGAACCGTGGCAAAAACTACCGCAATAACGTTCAATAATATCAGCACCAGCATAAACCATTGAAAAAAAACAGCCGGATAATCACCATGCGCGGCAGTGCTAAGGATTTCCCAGGTGCGATTTTTTATTTTGCTGTAAAGCATTATTTCCGCCATTAAAATTACTAAAGTTACATTATCCGGAAATATTACTTAGTCAAGTAATTTAACAGAGATGGACTATATGGACAGGATGAATTTATTTAACAGGGATGAACAGGATAGACATGATTTTTATTAATGAAGATGATTTACTGCGGGAGTTGATTTTAAATTCAACCTTCTTACCTCTAATTTTGGATTACCGAAATTAATTAACAATCCGGTTTTCATCCCAGTTGCCCTAAGATAATTTATTACATGGGCCTGATGTTCAGGCGCTAGCACCCTTACAACTTTAAGTTCAACTATTATTTTTCCCTCCACCAAAATATCCGCATAAAATTCTCCGGCTTTTTCATCTCTGAAAAAAACATCTACTGGATACTGATTTTTAACATTCAGAGACTTTTGTTTTAATGCGATAACCATAGCCTTTTCATATACAGATTCTAAAATCCTGAACCAAGTTCATTAATTACTTCAAAAGCACAGCCGATGATTATTTCTGTGATATCTTCATGTATCATGTCTAAGGAGCCGTAAAGAAATAACCTTTACATCTTCGCGCTTCTCCCGAATGCCTTTGTGTTTGCCGGTTCGTTACATACCTTCAGGTATGCGCCTTACCGGCAATTCCCAAAATCTCTTCGGGATATTTCGCGAGACTTGT
>CAIPAT010000368.1 GCA_903863035.1 uncultured Lentisphaeria bacterium | reverse complement strand
TACATCTTCGCGCTTCTCCCGAATGCCTTTGTGTTTGCCGGTTCGTTACATACCTTCAGGTATGCGCCTTACCGGCAATTCCCAAAATCTCTTCGGGATATTTCGCGGGACTTGTCAAGTTTATTTCTTGACAGCTCCTAACGCAGCCAGTTTCCATAAGATTTTAAAAACATGGCAAACATTTCAACGCCCTTTGCCGTGCCTTCGGCGTCAGGTCCGGATATCAATAGAATCTGCTTGTTATCTTTACTTAATTCTCGTATGAAATAACTCTTTTTACCCGGAGATACCTCTGAAGCGTCTTTGATATTAAAGTTTTTGACAATACTCGAAGTTATTGGATTTTGCTTCCCGTTCCCGATAATTATATGAACCGGATAGTTTTCCTGGAGACCGCTGCTCATTTTAAAGACCGGGAAATCAATGCCGGAAATGTTCTTCATTTGCTGCTGAAGTTTTGCCGCTGAAACATCGCCCTCATAAATCGCGGCAAGGATTTTGCCGTCTTTCAGCAGGGGAATCTCATTCCACACCAGCGAGGTTTTTATTTCAGTTTTCGTAATCGGGGCAATTTGAGTCAACATATTGAGCAGCTCTTTTTTCGCTTTCTTGTAATCATTCCTGGATGCTTTCAACCGGTAGGTATCAATATCCAGTCCGTAACGCTTCAAAACGGTTTTCTCGCGCCTAATCGTCGCGCCTTGCATATCGCTGACCAGCATATTCAATTTACTGCTTAACTCCTGCTGCGGCTTACCTGCGGTCTTCAGGGCGTCCAGATACCATGTCATGATCGCCGCCAGATTGCCTTCTTCAATGCCTTCGCGAATGCCTTCCCAGAACGGACAGGCGGCCAGCGGAACAGACAAATCGTCCTGCCTGATGTATGAAACCCAGCGTTCGCCGCCGATGCCGCCGGTTTCGCCTCTTGTCCCGTAATCGCAGTAATATATCCAGCCTTTGAAATAAGGGTTCGGCATGCAGTTCCGGACTCCGGATTTCCATGATTCCCACCCGAGGTAGCGGGATTCGCTGAGCGGTTTGCGGAATTCGGAACCGCGCCCTTCGCCGGCGCCGTAAGTTCCGATAATGGCATCTTCCCGGATTTTGATTTTCCCGGTTTTGATATTGTCAATAAATCCATAGATCAGCCCCTGGTTCAATGTCCACAGTTTAACGTATGGCGAAATATCTTTCACGAGTTGGGTGTAGTCCATATTGCCGAAGCTGAATGCTGAAGTGCAGTCCCAGCCGGCTTCCGCCATTTGCTTTGCCCATGGCAGCCATGTTGAATAGATCTCGTCACGGTTGAGTTCGTCGCCTCGGCTGGTTATCAGAATCCGGACACCTTTCTCCTTGATGTATTTTGACGCTTCCTTCAAATACCAGGACTCAATGCACTGCTTCAATTCTTCTGAAAACTTCATCTGCTTCATCATACTGCGTAATTGACTGGAACTGTCTGGGGTTCTGAACATTGTAAAATTGTGACTTATGGACTGTTCCATCCATTGATCCAATGAAGAAAAATCCAAGTCAGGGTATTCGTTCCGTTCGAAATTATTTTTCAGCGAGAGCAGCGTACTTTCATTCAAAAAACGGTCTGTTCCTGCGATTTTAATCATATTGGGGCGCAACGTGTTGATCAGGCCCCACTCATTGCTGTGCGCCTGAAGATCATTGGCAAACGGGACTGCGGGAGCCGGGTTATTCACATCCCCGTAAACTTGTCCACCGACGCCCAGCACAATCAATTTTTTATCCGGCATCGAAACTGGATAAATATTGATTTTTACCGGTATGTTGACGATCCTGCCATCATCGAATGTCAGCTTTAAATTGGGCGCGTAAGTTCCAGGCTTTATATCAAAGCTGCCGATTCTCAGCCATACCGTCAACGTTTCTCCCGACGGGGGACAATTAAGCGTATCAGCTTTGAACGGTTCCAGATATTGCGGGGGAATCAGCCAGTATGGAAATTCTTTGGCAATCGCCGGATTTTTAGGCCAGGGAAGCGGATTCGGTCTGGCTTGCACCATAAATTCCATCTTTTCCGCAGGAAAACCGTTGCCGGAGATTTGCCACTTGATCTGCTTATATGCTTTGACCGGTGTAATGTTAAGCTGAATGGATTCATATTCGCCGATTGCCATATCCGCATTCAATTCGGTTATAAGTTCATTGGCGGACGGCAGCGGCGGATCGAACCGCGGCCCGAACACTTCGCCGCGCTGCCATTCGCGATCCCATATCAGCAACTCAGAATCCGCCTTGCGGAATTGACCCAGTAAATTATCTTTCAACTGAGTTGCCTGTTCAGGGGAAGCCATTTTTATAAGATTCTTAATAATTCCCTGCCAGTATTTGGCCGCTTCCGGATCCTTGGGCAACATTCGGAAATATTCCTGTGCGAGAAAAGCCACCCAACCCTGACCAATCGGACTGAAACCTACAAGGCAAAGTTTTTCATTACCTATGATATTCTGCATATTTGAAGTTTGAGTGAAATATAGTAATGAATCAAGGAATATTTTGTCTGAAGGAATTTGTAGACCTGTCAGCAATGGGCTGTCCGGAACAAGTACTTTCGCCTGATAGCCGCCCTTGACATGACCCTTTGGGATGCCGCTCCAGCTTATTGCAGGGTTTTTGCCAGGGGAATATCCGATCAAAATCAAATGACCGCCGCCTGCCACCCATTTATCCAACTTTTCCAGATCCTGGTCAAGCAAAGGCTTAACTGCCGTGGCAATAATCAGCAAACTGAATTGATCCAGCCTTTCTATTGGAACAGCTTCTCCGCAATCTTCATACAAATAAGTTATTTCAGGCGATACAACCGTTGTATTGATAATCACTTTTTTCTCGTAGTTTCCATAGCTGCTCCCGACTAGAGCAATTTTACCGGCTTGCGAATGTATCCCTAATATAATTACTAACAATGTTAAAATAAATTTATTCATAATCAATTTATTTCCTTAAAGAAACTATTTTCTCCGGGTAAAAGTTTAGTTCCAAAAAGTTGTTTCCCACTGAAAAAATCCGCTCTTTTTTCAGGCCCGTAGATTTGATGCCCAAGCTCTTTCATAATTTGTCACTTTCCTTAGTTTCACATCCTGTTAAAAATCTATCCATTTGTTTCATTAAATTAAAAACCTTGTTTATAATCAGTTTACCGCATCACTTCAATTTTTTTATGGGTTCATGGCTGACGAAAAAGCAAACCGATTATTTCCTTAAAGAAACTATTTTCTCCGGGTAAAAGTTTAGTTCCAAAAAGTTGTTTCCCACTGAAAAAATCCGCTCTTTTTTCAGGCCCGTAGATTTGATGCCCAAGCTCTTTCATAATTT
>CAIPAT010000367.1 GCA_903863035.1 uncultured Lentisphaeria bacterium | reverse complement strand
TTGACAAGTCTCGCGAAATATCCCGAAGTGATTTTGGGAATTGCCGGTAAGGCGCATACCTGAAGGTATGTAACGAACCGGCAAACACAAAGGCATTCGGGAGAAGCGCGAAGATGTAAAGGTTATTTCTTTACGGCTCCTAAGGCTCATTCCAACAGTTGTTCCGGCTGCAAAATTTTATTGAAGAGCATGGTGCCGCCGACGGTTGCCGGCAGCAGGAGAAACAATGCGGCAAACGGGATGAACAGCGTTGCAAAAGCGGCTGCGCCGAGGCCTGCAATATAAAATCTTTTTCCCTTCATTATAATGTTCAATTCATGCGTTTTCATGCTGTGGTGCTCCGCGCTGTAGATTATCAGCGAGATTCCGAAGTAATAACCGGGAATCAGTATGTACAGGAGAAAGCCGGCATAAGGAACCAGAAAAATTACCGGCAGCAGCACAACCGTCCAGAAAACAATTCTCATATTGCAAAATAATTCATATTTCAGACACCACCAGTAATAGCCTGTGCTGTGCTTGTTGACCGGCAATACTGAATTGTACCGATATTTTTCCACGCATAGCGAAAGTCTGTCCATGAATGGAATTGCAAGTATCGCGAAAGCATTGGTAAAGGTCAAGAGTATCGCGACAATGATGATGCCGGCGATGGTTAAAGCCGCAAGAGCCTGCAGTGCGCCGCCTGCATATTCATAACAGCCGATGCCGGCGATACGCGGCCATGCATATTTAATAAACAGACATATTCCGGCTGAGTATAACACGATACAAATTGAGCAAGGTGCAATTGCATATTTCCAATAACGCGGCCGGGCATAAAATTCTACAATGCCTTTGCCGAAATATACAGCGCCTATCAGAAACTCTGTGATGTTTTTCAGCATATTCCTGCAATCTCTTTAAACGAAAAAGGCCGGGAGATACCCGGCCTTCAATATTTCAGCATCAGGCGGCTCTTTGGGCGACCGCAATTACTTTGCCTGAAGATTTGATATAATCATAGAGAATATTTATTGATTCATCAATCAGAAAATCAGTCTCTTCCGGTTTGTCTTTCTTCGAATCGGATCTTTCTTCCTGCGGAAGCAGCTTTTCCTGCTCGTCGAAAACTTTCTTCTCCTTCAAATATTCCGTCCAGCGTTTTTCCTCATTCAGGGAAACTGTTGTACGATCCTTATATTTATTGAAAAGATCAATATTCTCTTTAAGCAGTTTGTATTTGACATCATTTTTAACTCTGACGGCAGAATTTTTCTTCAATTCCGGCAAATCCTTTTCCATATTTTTATCATAGATATCATGGGGCAGTTCTTTAATAGCGTCCCACGGCAGATGATTGTCATTAAAAAGCTCTCCGGCTTTCATGTATTCTGTGATTGACGGGAAAATAATGTCGGGAGTAACTCCGAGCTGCTGCGTGGATGAGCCGTTTACACGGTAGAATACCGCGCTTTCATATTTTATTGAGCCTGCCGGAAAATCCTGATTTACATAATTCAGCAGCCGTTTAAGCGCAACGACATCCAGTACAGTTCCCTTGCCGTAGGTTCTGGAATCACCGATGATTACAGCACGTTTGTAATCTTTCATCGCACCGGCAAAGATTTCCGCTGCGGACGAGGTCAGCTTGTTGACCAGAACAATCATCGGACCTTTGTAATGGATTTCCTGATCCGGATCATATTTGACCGACACATCACGGTTGCTCTGGCGTACCTGAACAATCGGGCCCTTTTCGACAAACAAACCTGAAAGCGTGATTGCTTCGGCCAGGCTGCCGCCGCCGTTTGAGCGCAAATCCACTATCAGACCATCAATGTTTTCTTTATTGAATCCGTCCAGGATTTTCTTGACGTCACGGGTTGAACTTTTGTAATCCGCGTCTCCGTTCTGAGCGCCCTCAAAGTCCATGTAAAAATTGGGCAGCGTAATGATGCCGACTTTACCGGCAGTCCCGTCGCCGTGCTTCACCGCTTTAATGAATCCGCTGGCTTCACTGCTTTTCAATTCAACTTTATCCCGCACCAGAGTAATATTCTGGGGGATGGTACTGGCCCCTTTCTTGCCGGAAAGTACCGTCAGAGTGACTTTGCTGCTCTGCGGACCGCGGATGATTTTTACTACGTTGCTTAATGACATGTCAATAATATCCACCGGATCACTGCTTTCCTGAGCAACGGCAATGATTTTATCCTCTTCATTCAGCCTGCCGTCTTTGGCAGCCGGGCCGCCGGGTACGATTTTGACAATTTTAGTATAACCGTCATCGCTGGTCAGTACCGCGCCGATACCAAAAAGTGAAAGCTTCATGTGGATATTGAAATCCTCTTCATCTCTGGGGGAAAAATAACTTGAATGCGGCCCGTAGGTCTGTGCCATGCAGGTCAGAAAAATGGCCAGGATATCGTTTTTATCTTTCTGCTCCACTTCATTGGCGATATCACGCAGGCGGCGTTTGATCTTCTCTTCCGGACTGCGGTTGTCCAGCACCGCGGCACTGCCTTTTTTGGCATCCTTGAGTTCTTTCTTTACCTCTTTGCCGGCTTTACTGTCTTCGGCCATTGAACGTTTCATCAGACGGAAATAGAGCAGGTCGTTTTTGAGTTTTTTATTCCATACATCATGAATTTCCTGCATATTGGCGGGGCGCGGAACTTTTGCGCGGTCAATCACAAAAGAGTCATCCTGAGTAAAATCAAATCCATCGGCAAGCTTCTTTTCGCAGTATTGGCGGTACATGGCAAGCCGTTTTACATATAAATCATATACATTGAACGCAAATTCATTATTGCCTGCCTGAACCAGATCATCAAGATAAAACCGGTACTTTTCAAAACTTTTGATGTCCTCCTGGGTGAAGTACATTTTGGCGGGATCCAGAAACTTGAAATATTCATCAAAAATCTGTGACGAAATCTGATTGTTAAGCGGATGCTGCCGGTAATGGTTGCTGGATATTATTTTCGCCGTCAGCCGCGTGATTAACGACAGCTTTTCATCTTCGGCAAGATCTTTAGCCTGGCTCACTACCGGCAGAACGGCAACCGTCAGGAAAAAAATCAAAATCAATAAATTCATTAATCTACTTTTTTTCATCAATATTCTGTTCCATTTAAAGTTATTGTTGTAAAATTCAGCCCGCTAATTGCAACCTTTTAATATTGCATGGATTTGTTTTAAATCCAGATATATTCCTTTGACGTAGACCCATTTTTTTATAATTTGTTCCTGTTGATTCACCGGAATCATCGTTTATTAAATGCTTTTTGCGGATTTCAGGTATACTCTGCACTGCTGAAATTTTAAAAATAGACAGCCGCAAGACGCTAGTCCCGCAATCTATTTTAATTTTTCAACCTTATACAGAGTATAAACGTTCAACAGTGCAGAGTATAGTCACCAAATTATTCTCAAAACCGCAAACTGTGAAAGTATTTGAAAAAAATAGGTAAATTATTACAAATCCGGTTTGAAATATCGGAAAAGAAAAGTATTTTTAAAGCTCACCATTTAAAACTGGTGGGTTGATAGCTCAGTCGGTAGAGCATCGCCCTTTTAAGGCGGTGGTCCGGGGTTCGAGTCCCCGTCAACCCACCACTATTTTTAATATGTAGTTTAAACTTTTAACATATTCAGCCGGAATGAAGTTCAAAGACAAACCGGCAGTTGGAGACTGAGAAAATGAGTAATGTATGTCAAATGTGCGGAAAAAGGAAAGTCAGCGGCGGCAACATCACCCGTAAGGGACTTGCAATCAAAGCCGGCGGTATCGGTATGCATGTTGTTAAAAACAATAAACGTACTTTCCACCCCAACATTCAGGAAATACGCGTTAAGACCGATCAGGGCAACAAACGGATGAAAGTTTGTACTGCCTGTATCAGGACTGGAAATTTCGAGAAAGCCTGATTGCTGTTTCAGCAGTTCTATTCAAGCCGGACCTTTAAGGTTCGGCTTTTTTGTTTTTATACCATTGATTTTCAGCTACTGATAAGTTATTAGTAAAACACATAACAGGCAAGGTAATAATTTATGGCTTATATTCAATACAAAGATGGTTCATCCAGAAAATTTTATCAGCTTCCCGACAAGATGGTTATTTTCGGCCGGGGGGAGCACTGCGACTTCCAACTCCTGGACAAAGAAATCAGCCGGGAACATTTTGCGATTCAACGCGAAGAAAACGGCGATTATGCGGTAATTGATCTGGGCGCCAGAAACGGCACATTCCATAACAGCCGCAAACTGCTTAATGAACTGGACATTCTAAAAGACGGCGACAGTATCCATGCAGCCGGCCACCGTTTTATATTTCTGTCAAAACTGCCGGTAAAAACCACTCAGGACATTGTCAATGAAGTGCTGGATACAGTTCAGGATGAAGGTAAAGGCTATCGTACCGCCATGCTGGAAATCATTTCCCAGGCTTCCAGAAAATAAACCATCCTGAGATGGCAGTACCGAGGTTGATTTACTCCGCGCGCTTTGCCTGTTGACGATATTGGCTGGGGGTAGTACCAGTGTGTTTTTTGAATAATTTGCTGAAGAAGAATTGATCTTCATATCCACACAGAGCGGCGATTTCGCCAATCGGCAATGCAGTCATCCACAGTAAGCGCTGGCTTTTCTTCAACCGCTGATTAATCAGATATTCGACAGGGGCTGATCCGATGATGTTTTTGAATGCCACATGAAATCTGGTTTGAGACATGTTCGAGCGCTGGGCTAAATCGGCAATGGTAATTTTTCTGGCGTAGTTTTTTTCGATATATTTCAAAGCCGGTTCAATTTTGTGGATTTCTTCGCCAATAGCCAGATAGTTTTCTTTTAGCGGTATTAATTTGAGCATGGCATCGAGCAATTCAAATGCAGTTTTTTTAATTCCAACAGCGGCTTCAATGGCAGAAATATTCTTACTCTCGCAAAGCCTGGTAAATTTTTCATTAAAATCGCCAAACTTCTCTCCATCAGCTCCGGAAAGCACATGCGGCAGCTTAAAAAAGCTAAAAACATCGATCGAGTGAGCCACAAAGAACTGGAAATGAGCCCAGCGGAAAATTGCTTCACTCTGAGCTGAATCCTTAAGTGTCTCCGCCCGATGCCACAGACTCGGCGGGAAAATAACCGTATCGCCGGGATTTACATGAAGCGTGCGGTGATCTTTAAAATATATGCTGGTTTTCGCCTGTAATACTTGTGAAATATAGCCGTCAGGGCGTAAAGTCCAGCGCTCCACATACGGAAGCTCTTTACGGGATACCCCGCAAGTATAGAGTTTGAAATCCAGTGTGTCGAGAAACAGCTCCCGCAGCCACTCAGCCTGGCATTGATTATCTTTTTTATCACTCATTTGGAAGGATAATCCATGTTTTTGAAAGAAAATTCCATTTGTTTTTAGCTTTTTTGCAATATAATATACATAACGAAGTTAATTTGTACCGAATAATATTGAGATGTTTAATTAATAATTCAATGGCAAAATCCAAATAAAGGACAGAAAAGAAAATGAAAGACAGCCTGGTTGACAGACAAAAAAATGGTTCATCAAATTTCACGCTCGTCGAACTCCTCATCGTGATCGCCATCATCGCAATTTTGACTTCAATGCTGCTTCCTGCCTTGAACAAGGCTCGTGAAAAAGCTCAAGCGTCCCAGTGTATAAATAATCACAAGAACATGGCGCTTGCTATGAACCAGTATAGTGATGATTATAATGATTATTTCCCGCCTTATATTCAGAATGGATCGGCTGTCTGGAATTGGGCGTGGGAACTGAGAAAAGATTATATTAAAACGCCCAATATTTTTCGCTGCCCGACCGGTATGAAGCTTCTAACTGATTCCGGAACTAACGGGTCTAATGATATTATCCGTAAACCTTACCAAATCAGCTCCTATTACAATATTGCCTACGGATATAATTACAGCATGCTTGGAGATATAACCTCCACTCCATCTACGCCTACCGTTTGTAAACGCTTAAAAGTTAAAAATAACTCCTCTAAAATATTATTTGCCGATAGTTATAATGCTACCGGTGATCTACTCAGCATAACCAATTATTCTATTATTAAATACACCGCTACTACAACTGTTGCCATCCATGACCGCCACAGCGGGGGCGCTAATATTGCATGGGTTGACGGCCACGTATCATGGGTTAAACAAGCCAGATTAAATTTGCAATCAGGACTTTTTGCCACGACTAATAAATATTGGGACCCCACTCAACCGTAAGTATAGTTTCCATAGCTGTTTTTCTCGCCTTGAGGATGTACGCTCTATGTTTCACATTTAAAGTAAAAAACAGATGGCGCTTAGACCTGAAACAAGAAAAAGGTCAGGACTTGGACAAAATCAATAAAACATTAAGGAATCCAGATAATGTTCTACAAATTGCTTGCTGCTTCACTTGTTCCCGCGTTGACCCTGTCTTGCGTTAACGCCGAAACGATCAAGATTGAAACCATTGATAGATTTCCAGCCATTAAAACTACTTGGCTGATTAGTAAAAATCCGTTTAAAGTGTTAATGGACAAGAGCGCTGATTTGCCAGTAGGCTGCCCGGATTTTCGCCTGCGTAACGGCAAGACCTTGCTCAATATGAAACCTCAGGTAGAGAACGTCAGCAGCGACAAAGGCGTAACTACGGTATTTGCTCAATACAAAGGCGGATTGGAAATTACCCACGAAATTGGTAGTAATGGATCATGTTTAGCGTGGAAGATGACTTTCTATAATAAATCCTCACAAGAATTATGGTTTGAACCTTCCTTGTCATTTCCAGTTAAAAATGTCAATCAAGGTACTTACTGGGATGGTTCGGAATTTCATGACTTGTCTAAAAAACCATTTAAGCGGGATATCTTAAATCATACTTTCCCTGTTGCTTGTCTGGTCGATGGCAAGGTTGGTTTTGCAGTTGGAACTTCGCCCGTAATCGATTCATCTTATTTGAGTAATGGGGTTGATAAGCAGAACAATCTCTTCTATGCTACCAGGATTGCCCTGCCGCCCGGCGAAAAAACTAGTTTTGAATTTGTATTTTTTGCCTTTGTTCCCAATTATCAGCATCTTGATGCTGTAGCAGTATATTATCAAACTTTCGACTCCGCCTTTAAGCCTGCGCCAGGGGTTGATCCAAGACTAAGCAGCGGACGTTATACTGACACACTGCAAACCGCTCATTACAAGGGAATCAACAGTCCAGCCAAAACACTGCAAGCTCTGCAAAATTATGGAGGCGTAGAGTGGGGTTACACGCTCTACCGCCGTCAAGGGGATTTTTACGGTCGCAAAGAGCATTGGAACGATTATAATTTATCCAAAGGGGAACATGCTAAACTCCAGACGGAGAGCGACAGCATGATGAATAAAATTGATATTGATAAATCGCATCAGGACTTAGCTTTTCTATTTTCCAGCGCCGATTATCGTGCCAATACCATATTAAGTTTTTATATATTCAACCAGGTAGAAAAAGGCTTAATTGAGAAAGGCAGGATGGAGGAGTATATCTATCCAAGTGAAATTGGCGTTCCAGCTTATCGTCGGGCATGGGGTTTGACGCATGGCTTGTCCGGACATATCTATCCATGGGCGACTCCTTTTGAAACCATTTTGCGTAAAGATCTGACCGATCTGGTGCGGGATTTTGACATCCGTGCGATTTGTCAGGATGGTTTTACCGACCTTGATTGTGTGACTCCTATTGGGCGAAGCGAGGTTTATCGCGGTAAATTAGATTACTATCTGCCCGGCTGGAGTTACGATAGTGAAGGCAAGTATATTCGCAAAGGTATCGGCCTGAGGCATAACGCTGAATTGGTACATACTCTGACCAAAGGCAATTTGCGCATCGGCCACTTCGCCAATATGTGGTGGGGAAATCCTCTCTTTTCTTTCGCGCCCGATGCCTATTTGTCAGAATGCTTTAACTACAACAACGTTCACGGAGACAATTATCATACAATCAAACAAGGTCAGTTATTCCGCGGAACGAAGCCGGTTTATTATCACGACTGGGGGCAAGTGCAACTGGGTGACGTTTTACCGTGGGAAAATATGTCTCCAGAAGATATTCGCCTGGCCTACGATGATTTTGTCCGGGAATTGATGAATTCATTGTATCAAACCGGCATGACTCCAAGCTATTATCTGGTTGCCTCTCATAAGCCGGTTTATCGGGAATTGCCGGTATTGCTCGATGTTATCTCTCGCGGGTTTTCACCCGTACCCGCCATCCATGGGGAAGGAAAAATTGAGCGGGTGCGTTATGGTCAAGCCCTGAATAGCATCATGGTATTATCTAATCGTGAGCGAGTTTCAAAAACTATTACTGAAACTATTGACAATGATTACTTAGGCGATTTCAGCTCCATTCCTGTATTATGCCGAGGGGGGGGGAAACTCAAGTCCATCGTAAATGGCAAGCAGACAGTTTTAAATACTATTATTGGGCCGCAGGGAAATCTTATTATCTCGGTGCCGGCAGCCATCAAACTAAAGGATAATTGCAGACTGGAAGTTGAATCGAGTGTCATCAACAGTTATTATGAGAAAAAATATGCTTATACTATCAATGCACCAACAGTGACGCAGGGAATCATCAGCGTAACTCCGGATCGGGAGTATGTGCTTGAAACTATTTTCTTGCATGGAGAACCGGTTGCAAACGGCGGTAAACTTCTGTTACAAGCTGGAACAAATGATTTAACAGTAACCACCCGATCAAGCGTATTTCGCAATCAGGAATCGGTCTATGCTAAATTTGATTTTTCCAATGCCGATATCGTCCTCGACAGTGATGCCTCGGATCGGGAAAAGGGCATAGCTCAGATGATGCAGGATTACTTTCAAGTGAAACTTAAATCATCACTAAAAATCACCAGCATTTCAGAAAAGAGCAGCGGCAATATTATTATGACCAGTAAACTCAAAAACACAGGAATCTATATTGATGCGAATAATAATCTCTGCATGATCAATCCCGATATTTTTGAGTTACAGCAAAATGTATGGTCTTTTCTGCATCTGCTCGACCGCACTGATCGCCGTTTCTTGCGGACAAACTGGTCGCCGGTCGGCGCATTCACTGATACCAATGTTCGTATGGTCAGAAAAATGGGGATGGAAAAATTAACATATGACGAGTCAAAATCAGATCGACGGGTGATTTGGTCAAGTCTGACCCGCAATAAGGAAGAAAAGACAGCAGACACCGACACTAAAAGCATTGAGCCGGTCCCTGTTTTATTGATACCTCTTCTAAATGAAAATCCCGCAATGGATGGAAAACTTGATAGTCCTGTGTGGAACAAGGCTACTCTCGTTAAGGATTTTTCGATTCTCAACACTAATCCGCCTAAAGTACCCACTCAGAAAACCGAAGTGCGTATTTTTGCGACTGATAAGGATCTCTATGTGGGCTTTCAATGTTTTGAAGAAAATATGGCTCAAATCATGACATCCTGCACTAAACGAGATGGCATGGTTTGGCTTGATGATGATTTTGAACTAAGATTAGCCCCCGGCGTTGATGAGAAAACTTCCGATTATCCATATTATGCTTTTTTGATGAATTCTAAAGGAGTGCAGTTAGATATTTTGCAATTGCCAAATCAAATGCCTGACAGCGAAGCATCCAATTTCGTCGGCCCAAATTGGGGAAAGAGTGGCAGCGGAACTAATTGGAATGCAAAATGGGAGGTTAAGACATTTATAGGCAAAGATCGCTGGTCAGGAGAAATACGTATTCCCCTGAGTGAAATCAATGCTGAAAACAAAGATACTTGGCGTTTGCATTTCGCGAGGTGCGAACAGCCCAATGTCGAGTTTTCATGCTGGCCGGGAATTATTGGTCAATCAATCAATCAGCCGGCCTTTTTTGGCGTAATGAAAATTAAAAAATAGGCAGGTTTTATGTTAAATCAAAGTGTGAAAAAAACAGGCTTCATCGCTATGTTCGCATTTGGTCTCTCCTTGATGTTGTCGGCACAAGTGCCGCTGCAAATCTCCAATAAAGAGTTTGATGCAGCTCTAAAACTCTTTCTCGACGCCAAAGACAGCGATAATCCCAGACTAGATTACCGCATTGGACTTGCTGCCTTGGATAAAGTATCAGAAATCACCAAAGACAATGATGCAATAGTACGCTGCCATTATTTCCGCGCATTCAGTTACTTTATCCTGCGGGATTATGTTCACGCCAATCAGGAGATCGAAAAAGTTATCAAATTAGCGTCCGATATCTATCCGGCAGGCGGACCGATTAAATACGAAGGTGATATCATTGCGGCAGTACAGGATGGCAGCGCCTCGCTTAATGAAGCATTGATTGCCCTCACCGCTAACGAGATGAAATCGGCCGCGGCTTTTGGCAAATCACTGGAAAAATATTTTAACAAAACGAAAGGCGAGGCAAATGAGGAATTAATCAACCGGACCGCCACCACTATCGTGACTTTGGCTATTCTATCTCAGGCTTTTTGTTCTGCGGAGAATTTGGCGGAAGATAAAACCGCCCAATCCCTGTGTCAAGACAATATGCGGCAAATAATCAAAGGGTGGCTGGCGTATATCAAGAACAACCAGGACCGTCTGCCTTCCATTTGTCTGAAAGTAAACAATACCGGTAGCTCTTGTCATGACCGTGCCGAGTGGCCTTCCATCATTGGCAAATATCTGCCCGATCCTGATTTGCAAAAAGCTAAATTTGACGCGCCCGCCAGTGCAGTAAAAATCATGCCCGGCTCAGTAATGCAATGTCCTGGTGCCAAACCATGGACAAATGGTTACACAAACAGTTACAGCGTTGATTATGGCATGAATCATGCGGTTCCTGCCGGAGCAAAAGTTTTAGGTCAAATCAAAAATCCTCACGAACTTATCGTTTTTGTGGATAGCAACAACTCTTTTGCCGGGCCGGATTGGGGATATGACTATATCCAATTTCGCCATTCGGGAGGAGCCAATGTCGCCTATGCCGACGGGCATGTGGATTGGAAGTCCAAGGCGGAATTGCCTAACGATAAAAATTTACCGATGTGGAAGCCCCAATTGGGGCCGGCTTATAAGGTAAATTTAGAGGTGGAAGACCAGGCGATTGATTCCCCCATAACCACCCAGCTAGTAGTCGGCACCATATTTAAACCAACCTATGTTTCCCAAGGCGAAGGACTCACTGCCAAGGTGGAAAATATCCCCGCTCTAAAAGGCAAATCTTTATTAATTGGTGATAGCTCGGAGCTATTAAGCCAAAATATTGCCTTTGGCGTTGATTCGATTAAAAATGGTAAATATGAGATTAAGTTTGATTATTTACCAATCAAGAGCGTAAAAAGTCACGTTGCGGTTTTTGACTTGCGAAACAGCGCATCCAAGCAGATATTTACGCTGTCCATGAACGGCAATATGAATGATTTATCCATTGTAATTGACGGAAAAGAACAGCTTTTTCCCGGCATACTCAGACCTGATGTTCCGGCCAATTTTGATTTGAACATCGACTTTGATAAATGGAACTATCAATTATTGGTCAATGGCAACAAATTAGCGGATGGAGCATTGAACACCGTGGATAATCACAATTTAGTCGGGATGGTCTTTTGGACTCCTGGGGCCTCAGAATTTGCAATCAAAAATTTAGTCGCCGATAAAATAAAATAGGCAATGGGTACATTGTGAAATTAGCGAAAAATAAAATGTTTAAGGACGAACGCTATGAATGAGAATATGAGCATGTATAAGCCAGACTGGAAAGAAACGAGCCAGCGGATGACCGCTTGGTGGGAGGGCAAAAAGGTGGATCGGGTATTAGCAGGAGTGACCGCTCCATTGTCGGAGCCTGCGAATCTACGACGTTCAAAATATTTGCCGAATGTCCCGGAAAAATACTGCGATTTTAACACTGTATTCAATAATCTTGACTACAGTCTTGAGCGTACATTCTGGGGAGGGGAATCCTTTCCGACGCATTCTGTCTACTTCGGTCCGATGTTCTGTACGACTTATTTGGGATGCGAACCAATCTTCGCCGAGAACACCGTATGGTACGAACCTTGTTTTGACAGTGTGGATGAACTGATGAAGATTCAATTCGACCAGAATAACCGTTGGTGGCAACTCAACTGTGAAATGATGAGACGCTCGCTCCTGAGGTCCGAAGGCAAATACCTTGTGACTCCGATCAATTGCATAGAGGCCGCAATCGATACAATGGCCCAATTGCTCGGCAGTGAAAAACTCTTGCTCGCCATGCTCGAAAATCCTGACGAATTGAAAATGATAAGGGATAAAATCTCATGCTGGGGTAAGGAGACTCTTAAGGTATTATATGACATGGCAGGCAATCTGTCCATTGATTATATGGGAGTCTGGGGACCGGGACGCATCATAACAGAACAATGCGATTTCAGCGTCATGATTTCTTCTGACATGTTCAGGGAATTTGTTGTTGAAGGCCTGGAATCGACGTACTCAATGGTCGACCACGGGATCTACCATCTTGATGGCGAAGAACAATTCAGGCATCTGGATCATCTGCTCGCAATTGAAAAACTCAAAATCATCCAGTGGCAGCCTGGGCAGAAAATGGGTAATCCCCATTTTGGGGACGCATTGAACTGGATTGATCTTTTTAGAAAAATTCAGGATGCTGGGAAAAGCCCGTATATTTATTGCTCCCCTGAACATGTGCGTGAATTGCTGAATAAAATAGATCGTTCACAAGTATTTCTGCGTATTTATTGCCCCGATCAGGAATCAGCAGCCAGGACACTCAGGGAACTAGAGCAAATAGGTACCGAGTCTTAAAATGAACCTTAAAGTTTGATTATATAAAATGGAAAATCAGTGAATAAGGCGTTGAGTTGTTAACCACAAAAGAAGAGATAAATATGAAATTATTCATCAAATGCGAAAATGATTTAATTTTAGAACGGACATTTAAGATACTGAACCGTCATTTAGCCAGACGTAATTGTCCGGAATTTGAACTGACAACTGCTCATGCTGATTTAGTTTGGGAATTGGATCTGAACTATCCGGAAGAGGGATTCAGCATTGCAGATTTACCGGACGGTTCAGTCCAAATCAAAGGGGGCGGTTCAAGCGCTATCCTCTATGGAGTTGGAAAAATGTTGCATACTGCCAGTTTCGCTAACGGCAATTTTCAGTTTGGTTTATGGCGGGGTTTTACCAGTCCCCAAAAGCCGGAACGCGTGATTTATCTGGCTTCGCATTTTCACAACTATTATCATGTGGCACCGCTTGAGGAAATATCCGAGTATATGGAGGATTTAGCTTTGTGGGGTTATAATCGCCTGTTGATGTGGGTGGATAAACACCACTTTAACGGACCTGATGATCCGGCTATTATCAAATTTGTCGAACGCGCTAAGAAACTGTACAGTTCGGGTTCCACGGTCGGGCTGAAAACCATTTTGGGCGGGTTGACCAATGAGGGCTATGCCAGTACTCCGAAGCACCTTGTCGCCACATTCCCCGGGCGCAGCTTCTATTATTGTGAGGTTTGCCCCTCGACTCCCGAAGGCATGGCGCTGATTTTGAAGAATCACACAGACACGATTAACTGGTTTAAAGATCTCAATGTGGACGGAATGTTCCTGGGGTCGTATGACCAGGGCGGCTGTGCCTGCTCAAAGTGCTTCCCCTGGGGCTGCAACGGGATGTTTAATACCGGCAAAAAAGTGGCAGAACTGTTCCGTTCCTATTTTCCGGATGGCAAGCTTATTTATTTTACATGGCTGTTTGATTACAAAGGGGAGAAAGAGTGGGAAGGGTTAGCTCAAAGAATGGCTGACGGTGAAGGTGGATGGATTGATGCTATCATGGCTGATTCGCATAATGACTTTCCCAGTTTCCCTAGGGAACATGGGGTGCCGGGCAATCGTCCGTTGCTGAATTTTCCGGAAATCAGCATGTGGGGAATGCATCCGTGGGGCGGACTCGGCGCTAATCCATTGCCGAACCGTTTCCGGCGCTTGTGGGGACAAATCGCCCATCTTTCAGGCGGTGGAATGCCCTATTCGGAGGGTATTTATGAAGATTTTAATAAAATCCTTTATGCCGGTTTTTATTGGAACGGCAATAATGAAATAGACGAAACAGTCATGGAATACTGCAATTTCGAGTTCGGTTATGCTGATTCCAAACGGCTCATGGAAGCAATTGAAATACTTGAACTGAATCATGTGACCGACTTCAATTATGCCGCCATTGTCAATAAATACCCTGAATATGTGGCGGCGGGGTTAAAGCCCATAAAATCCAGACCGGGGCTTCTAGGACGCAAAGTCTATCAGGCGGATCCCAAAATTGCCTGCGATATCTGTATCTCCATTGATAGTCAAATACCAGAATGGGGACAAAAGTCCTGGCGGTGGAGAATCCTGTTTTTGCGAGCCTTGATTGATTATCGGCTCAAGCTAAATAATCTGGAAATAGACCAGGAAACCGATCAGGCCTTTGAAGAGTTGTCACAGATTTTCCATTCAACAGGTATAAGTGAATATAAAGTTTCGCCCATCACGAGGGAGTCCTGCTCAGCCAATCGTTCCTCTGCCGTAGTATAAAACGGTGTCGCAAGCGGCAGTGTTATTGCATTAATAAACGAGTCAGACATGTTACTTACAGAAAACTATAGCTGGTTATCTTGCGAAAATCGGCTATAGTTTCTGGTTGTTGGCGGATCCGAATTCCAGCCATATCGTACGACTCTGGTAATATTCGTCTTCCAGAGTGTTTTTATTCCCGTATGTAGCAGTTTTAAAAATATTACTTTTGTAGCACTTCAAGACACCGGCCAGCAGATTCCTGATTGAAGGGAAAAACACATACGTATTGGTCTCGGAGGCACAGAAAAAAACGCCGCCTTGCGCTTCGCGTTTCGCCATATCGTAGAAATATCCGTCTCCGGAAATATCTTCAAATATCGGCAGCCACGTTTTACGGTGTTTTATAAAAGAATTGAGAAAAGCTCTCCGTGCCCGGTTCTGGTCATGATTCTTCCGCCATAGATTATTTTTTTCCGCGACCGCCTCTTGCAGCGAAATGAATCGATTGCCTGGTATCGGACCGGCGATACCGGCACTGCGCTGGCCGTTGTGCCACTTGTAAAGTTTGCGGATATCAGGCGGAAGTTTTATTCCTGCTTCCTGTTCTATCCGGTCAATTTCGAAATCATGCAATCCGGGCAGAAAGCTTTTCAGCACTTCCGGTGATTTAGCCCGCATTTCAATCTCCAGTTCTTTCAGCAGCTGCTCCATCGGCGTTGCTACTGCTGCCGGCATCGGCGGCGCTGAAGGGTAAAGATATTTCTTTACCCCGTAAGGAAACGTCAGTATTATTATAAATGCGGAAATAGCCGCAATACAAAAAAACAATATCCAGATAATCCGCTTCTGCATAAATCGTGCTCCGTTGTCAATTCCTTAATAGAACCCGGAGAGCGAAAAAATCAAGTTATTACGTATAAGGCGCCTGGAGAACTAACCTTAATAATGATATTTACGGCGCCAGACTTGTTTTGAATGAAAAAATCAGTAAATTATGCCGTTTGTGTTGTTTCATTTAATATTAAAGGATAAGCTGATGGCTGCAGATAATATCAAGGTAATTTTTTCCGGTGAAGGACTGAAGTTGTCAATCGGCAGCCAGTGTCTGCTGGACAATACCGCGTTGTCGGTGCATGAAGGCGAACGGGTGGGCCTGGTCGGACGTAACGGCTGCGGCAAGTCCACTCTGCTGCGGATTCTGGCGGGAACGGAGCAGCCGGGAGACGGTTCGCTGGCGTTTACGCGCGACCTGCGGGTGGCGTTTCTACCGCAGGAATTTTCCATTGACGAAAAAATATCGGTTTATGACAATATTAAATCCGGCTTGGTCTATTTCGAGGAACTCCTGGCCCGTTATGAAAACCTGCCGGCCCACTCCGTCGGACATGAAAAAATGGAGGCGATTATCAACCGTCATAATGCCTGGAATCTGGACCATAAGGTGCGAACAGTCATGGAACGATTGAATCTGCCGGACGGGGAACGCATCTGCACTTCGCTTTCCGGCGGCGAAAAACGCCGGGTCGCGCTGGGTCGGGCTGTTGTCGGCGAACCGGATCTTCTGCTGCTGGACGAACCTACCAACCATCTGGATACGGACACCGTGATCTGGATTGAAAACTTTCTGTCGGCTTATCGCGGTACCTGCGTTTTTGTCACGCATGACCGTTATTTTCTGGACCGCGTTGCCACCCGGATTATCGAACTGAGCAACGGCAAACTTTATTCCTATGAAGGAAGCTACGGCGATTTCATCGAGGCTAAAGCTGAGCGCGAATACGCCGAAGATGAACAGGAATCCAAACGCCAGGCATTCCTGCGGTCCGAGGTAGAATGGGTCAGACGTTCGCCGAAGGCCAGATTAAAGCGAAATATGGGCCGGGTTAAACGGTATGACGAAATCGCCTCATCTTCAGCGCCGGTGAAAGAACGTGACATTGACTTGCTGATCCCCGCCGCCAGCCGCCTGGGCAATAAGACCGTGATTTTGAAAGACGTGACGCTGGCTTACGGTGATTCCGCACCGCTTTTTTCCAATTTCAGTTATGAATTTGAACAAGGCATGCGGGTCGGGATCGTCGGACGCAACGGCACCGGTAAAACCAGTCTGCTGAAGCTGATTACCGGCGAAATTCAACCGACTTCCGGCGAAGTGGAAATTGCCGAAACCGTCGAATTCAACTACGTTGATCAAGGCCGAATGAGCCTGAATCCGCAAAATACGGTGTTCGAGGAGATCGGCGAGGGCAATCAGACCACTTTTGTCGGCAGCGACAAGGTCAGCGTATGGACTTACCTCCGGCGTTTCATGTTTTCGGATGAGCGGATCAATACCCGCATTGACCGTCTGTCCGGCGGCGAACGAGCACGGCTGATGCTGGCTAAAATCCTGAAAAAAGGCGGGAACTTCCTGATCCTGGACGAACCCACCAATGACCTGGATCTGGCCACCCTGCGACTGCTGGAAGAGGCACTGGTGTCATATAACGGCTGCTTGCTGGTGGTCAGCCATGACCGCTATTTCCTGAACCGCGTTTGTTCACACATCATCGCGCTGGAGGACGGCGGCGGCATCAGTTCCAATGTCGGCGACTACGACTATTATCTCAGCCGCAGAGCTGCTGCCGCCGCGCAGAAGAAAGATACGGGGAAAAATGCATCCTCAAAATCAGGGACGCCGGTTGCGGCAAATAAGTCGCGCAAACTGAAGTTCAGTGAAAAACTGGAGCTGGAAACGATTGAAGGAAAAATTCAGGAAGCAGATGGCGAAGTAAGCCGCATTGAAAATCTTTTCGCAGCGCCGGACTTTTTCGAAAAACATGGATCCCGCAGCGCCGAGCTGCATGATAAACTGAATTCAGCCAAGACCTCGCTGGAAAAACTATACGCCCGCTGGGAAGAACTGGAAAAAATTAAAAATGCCGCAGAAACTGGTTAAGTGAATGGTCACGTGTTACGTGTTACGTGTTACGTGTTACGTGTTACGTGTTATGTGTTATGTGTTACGTGTTACGTGTTACGTGTTACGTGTTACGTGTTACGTGTTACGTGTTACGTGTTATGTGTTACGAATTACGTGCTAAGAGTTATTGTGAATTTTAAATTGTGAATGAGTAAAATGATAAAGAAACAAACCAGACGAAATTTGATCCTGCCTTCCCATTTCTTCGCCAGTGACGAAGAGAAAACTAAACTGAATTGGTTTTTGTTCGAGTTTGCCCGTGAACTGGAAAATTTCATCCGTAATAAAACTGTGCTGCGGAAGGCGCTTCTTCGTAAAGGAGTGGATGACAAAGTCCTTGCCGGCTTCTGTATTCACTACTCCCAAACCATGAAACAGCAAGTGCTTGACAAAGTGGCCGGCAGAATTTCTATTGTGCGGATTGGTTATGAAGAGATTGAAGCCTGCCTGCCGCAAATCGGGGACGTTCTTGTTGACAATATACTTACGGTGGCGGCAAAGGCATGGGACTGGCAGCTGTCGTTATGCAGCGAGTGCCCAACGCGCTGTATTTCCGAAAAAGAGCAAATCGCTTCCATGTTTGATGATCAATTCTATTGGAATTAGACTTAAAGATTGAATTTGGATCATTTTAATTCCACCGTATTATTATCGTTTTCGGTGGTTTTCTGCTGTGTGGTATAGAGTTTCAGATAAGTGCCGCCTTGCTCCATCAATTCATCATGCGTTCCGCACTGGTCGATCCGCCCGTCGCACAGTACCACTATTTTGTCTGCATTGCGGATGGTGGACAGCCGATGTGCGATAATGATGGTGGTGCGGCCTTTCATCATGGTGTCAAGCGCCTGCTGCACCAACTTTTCCGAAACCGTATCAAGGGCGCTGGTGGCTTCATCCAGGATCAGAATTGCCGGGTCTTTCAAAAGAGCACGGGCAATTGCCAGCCGCTGCTTCTGGCCGCCGGACAAGCTGGCACCGTTTTCGCCAAGCAAAGTATCATACCCATTCTCCAGCTTACTGGCAAACTCGGCGACATTGGCCTGTTCGGCGGCGCGCATTACTTCCTCTTCACTGGCGGCGGCCCGTGAATAAGCAATATTTTCGCGCAGTGAACCACTGAACAGGAAAGGTTCCTGCAACACCACTCCAATATTAGCCCGGTATGATTCCTGCGAATATCTACGGACGTCAATGCCGTCCACTTTAATGCATCCGTTACAAACATCATAGAAACGCAGCAATAAGTTGCTCACGGTTGATTTCCCGCATCCCGAAGGACCAACCAGCGCGATCTTTTCGCCGGGCTTGATTTGCAGCGTCAGATTCCGGATTACCGGAGCATCGCGATAACTGAATGATACATTTTCAAAACTGATATTCCCCTTAAAGCGGCCGGCAGTGATCGCGTCGTCATCATCCTTAATCTCCGGAATGACGCGCAGCAGTTTAACGATGCGTTCCGCTCCGGCCATGCCTTGAGATAGAATATTAACTTGCGAAGCCAGTGCAGCGATCGGTCCAATCTGCAAACCGACATAAGTATAGAATGCCACAAATTCGCCGATAGTAAAATCCGGCGGACTGACTTCGCTGATTCCAATCCCGATAATTATAAGATAAGTAATCACTGCCAGCATTTCATAAGTTCCCTGGCAAATATTGCCCGTCCTGTTAATATTCACCGCAATATCCAGCGTGGGGCGCATTGAAGTAAAAAATTGACGGCGTTCGGAACGTTCCTTGGAAAATGATTTAACAACTTTTATTCCGTTGATGTTCTCGGCTAAATTAGCGGAGATTTCCGACATCTTCTCCTGCAGGGATAATGCCTGCTGGCGCAAATAACCGTTGAAATAATAGAAATTCACAAAATGCAGCGGCAATGCCAGCATAGCAATCAGCGCCATCTTCCAGTCAAGGAGAAAGAGCATTATCGTAACCAGCGCCATCGTAAAGAACTGGTCAACCATAGCAATGCACAAACCTACCAGACCTTGCAGAAGCGCCACATCACTGATTACATTTGAAATCAGCTTGCCGGTCCGGTATTCTTCATAAAAACGCAGCGATAAGCTCTGTAAATGTTTAAAGATCCGCTGCCGTACATCAAGCAGCACTCTGGTAACGGTATAAGTACCCAGGAAACCGGTAATCATCCGCATGATGAAACGAATAACGTAAATCAGTAACATGAGCACACATATGATAGCAAATAATTTGTAGTCACGGTTAGGGAAAACCCGGTCTATGGCAATCTGAAGCAGCCTCGGCAATACCAGAGCCAAACTGGAAAACATGATCGACGTGATTGCCGATAAAAAAATCAGTCCGCGATATTGTCGCAGTAAACTGGATACTTTAAATTCAATCATTATCTTATGCCTTGCCGCGGAAGCGCCACCGGATTATTTAACCTGACTTCCGCAGCTGTATATTTTAAGCTTTTATGTAAAAAACTCACTTGCTAATTAAAATATCTATAAAAACAGTTTTTCCAAGTAAAAAACAGATATAATTATTTTTGTCAACAGACGCCGGGGCGCTGCATTTCTGCATTACCTGCGACATCGGCGCTGCATATTAATCGTATTTCCCGTCTTAGGAGCTGTTCAAAAAGAACCTTTACATCTTCGCGATTCTCCCGGATGCTTTTGAATCACCTCGGGATATTTCAAGAAGCTTGTAAACTTTATTTTTGGACAACTCCTTATTTGGCTCCCGTGCTGAATTTATGCTGGAGTTCCAGCATGGGTTGCTGATTTACTTTGAGTAACCCCTCTGCTGGCCGGTCAAGGTCCTCAATCAGCAATATAACCGCCGAAAACGCCAGCGCCAGCGTCAAGCTTACCGGCAATACGCCCCGCCCCGCAATTCCGAAATCATATCCAACCATTCCCATCGTCAGTATCGTCACGAAGTAAAGTGCCAGCCAGAAAAACACGGGAATACGGTATTGAGTGCCTACTGTTACACGCTTCGAATGAAGATCAATGACCTCGTTCAGCGACTGGATATAAAGACCGGTCAATACAGAATCCCCGGATTGCTTCGGAAGATCGACCACCTGAGACCAGAGTTGGCTGTGCAGTACTTCCGATTCCGCCAGCGCCTTGCGCAGGGTCTCCGGATGCATGATTACCGCCATCCGTACATCCACATACTTTCGGAGCAGCATCTGCGTATTTGCGCGCTGGGGCGCCGGAAGGAAATCAGCTCGTAAATAAGCGGTGCCGATGGCGTTGACCTCATCCAGCAGCAGAGTTTTCCGGGCGTCAAAACGGGATGATGCCATCCCGAAGGTGAATGCCAGAATGAACGCGATCAATCCAAGCATAGCGCCGACAATTGTTCCGATAGGTGCTTCGCTTTCGCCTTTATTGCGTTTCCGAAAATTCCTGCCTATGCCGAAGCCTGCCAAAATCGAGAAAAAGACAATACCCGCTGTTATGACATAAAACAGCCAGAGTGGAAGTTGTCCGATCCATATGTCTATTTGCATAATCACCTGTCTGGTAATTTATACTCTGCACGGCTTAAAATTTAACATAGATTACGAAGATTTTGAGAATTGATTCGTATTCTGAGAGGCTGCCGATACCGGGGTATCGAAGGCCTCGAAGAGTGCGAATCCAATCCACAATCCTGCTCGTCTATTCTTAAATTTTCAACCGTGCAGAGTATAGTGTAATAGGTATCTTCTCCACTGCTATTTATATTATAGCAACATTCAAACAATTACAAACCGTATTTCTCCCGGAGCGCCGTTGCCTGACCGGCATTTATTCTCCCGTTCCCCGCATCGTCTTATAAATACTGCGGTTGTATGTCACAAATCCATCCCTACTGTTTATCCAGCGTCAATTCGTAAGCGACTACCCCGTTTTTCAGCATGTGGGTATCGGCTTTGAAACTGATGCCGTCCTCCGTTTTTACCAGTGGTACTTCCGCCAGTCTTTTTCCGGACAGATTGACTGCGTAAAGTTTATGCCCGGCAAACTTGCCGATCATAGCGATTTTAGCTTCGCCTTTGCGCAGCAGATGAGGCAGACTGCCGCGTTCTATCCAGAGCGTCATTGCCTCGCTGCTGAATTTAGCCTTGCTGTTCTGAATATCAGTCAGATGCAGCAGCAGAATGCGGCGGCTGCCGGATAGAGGATTGCCATCCAGTGCAGCGGTGAAGAGTGCGGCATAAGCGGTATTGCCGGTGATTTTAAGCACTTTTCCTGTCAGCGCTTTTCCGGCAGGCAGCACTGCGCCTTCGCTGCGTTCTGTGATTACATTAAACGTCCCTTCCGGCTGGTTGAGTTCCAGCTCCCCGGTTGCACTGCGGAAAACTCCCTTTGCCAAGTCGGCTTCCTGCGGCTTGAGAATCTCTGCTTTGAGCATGTCTTCGAGCATATTTTTAGCGGGCCAGGCTGAAAAGTAAGGAACGTTAAGTGAAGGAGTGTTGAAAGGTTTTTCCATTCCGTTGACTGCAACAGTTCCCTGCGGGAGACGCAAATCGCGGCTGGAGGATGGCAGGACAATAGTCCCGATACGTCCAATCAGGCCGAGCCTGCATATTGCAGACGGATAGTTATCCGGCACTGCAGTAAAGTTCTGATAATTTTCCGGAATCAAAGTCGGAAAGCATGCTTCCGCCCGTTTGACGTCGCCGCGCAGGAAACAGAGCACTCCCATTTTTTCGGAAATAGCGCTGGACGGACTGCTGAACACATCAAACAGATAGGCGGATTGAGGATTAGTAACCTCGCCGTGGGAATAGGCGAAACGGTAGATGCCGTCCCAGTCCTGCAATGCGGAATAGGCCCCCATCACCAGACCGCCTTCGGCACGGTACTGGTTAGAACTGACGAAGTCGAATTCAGTAAACATCATCGGCTTGCCGAACAGGCGCGAAGGGCCGTCGTGCAGCGGCATTGCCGCAAATTTGCCGATATCGCTTTTATTGGAGAACGCCAGAGGCATCCGCCACGGGTTTACCGGAAAATTGGGATGATCCCAGTAGCCGTGGTTGTCCACATAATCATAATGCTGCCGCATCATGCTCATATTTACGGTTGACCACATATTCTGATCGGTCAGCGGCTGTTTGACGCCCAGGCCGCGGATGAATTGTGCCATTCCGGCATAGGCGCGGTTATATACTTCTATCAGAAAGCGTTTTTTCAACGCCGCCTTTTCTTCAGCTGATGCTGAATTGAGTTTATTATCCTGCAGCCAGACGTTGAAAAGACGGTCGTAAACCTGGACGACAACAGGGTTTCTCTCGGTCACAGAGAAGATAGTATTTTCGTTAATCAGGCTGATGCTGATCAGTGCTGGATCATCTTTCCAGGCCAGTCCGGTATAGGGATTGACATGGGTCAGCAGTTTGCGGCTGAAGTCTTCCCAGTTTGTCATCACCGCATCGTTGACGACAGCCAGTCCTTTAAATTGTTCCATCCCGATGGCAAGTTCCGGGAATTCCTTGATTTCCCCTTTCAGCAACTGCCGTATTGTATATAAGTCGATGGTCAGATAAATTCCGCGCTTTTTCAGGCAGTAGAACAGGTAATCAAGCTGGTCAATTTTGTCCTGGACCAGAGTGACGCCGTTTTTTCCGTCCGGCTTCGTCAGTAGAGCATCGAAATGATGGAAACGTACCGAGTTGTAACCCATTTTCGCCAGACGCTCGGCCAACTGCTCGCAAACCTTTTTGTCCAGGAAATTGGCGGTAAACGCGAGGTTTGCCCCGTAAAACTTGATTCGCTTATCCGGAGCGCCGGCAAAGACGAATTTCCCGTCCTTAATAATTAACGGTCCGTGCTTGCCGGCCGGAGCGTCCAGCAGCGAGGAGAAGTCCATGATGCTGCCGGTAATAATGTCCCGGTCATAGGTGAACGGCTGCCATTCGGCATTTTGCACGATCGTCAGCGGCCTGTTTATTATTTTCGGGAGAATGACATCTTCAGGCGTGATGGTAACGGCTGGAATCATCCAGAGACATTTTCCCGTGCTTGTCAGGGTGATCGTATTAACCGGTTTATTGTCAATCTTAAATTTAGATAAATAGAGGCCGACATTGGAAGACTGGTTCTCCGACTGCCAGGCCACCAGTCCGTTGGGCAGCGGGAGCGGCCCCCACCAGTTGCCTACTTCCTCCATGGTTCTGACCGGCAGGACAGTTTGCGTTCCGTCTGTATAGTTGACGATGATCTGGCCTATTTCCTGTTTTCCGGCCGGGGTCCAGCCGGTGGCATGCAGCAGGTAAAGGCTGCGGCCCTGAATACCGCTGCCTGGAATGGTCGCGGATTTTGGTAATACAGGAATTGACGGACCATTCAGAATGATGCATGAATTACCGCGATTCTGGGCCGCGTCGATAATATTGAATGTAATGCCGCAGAAGTTGTAACTGCCGGGTTTAAACATGTGCAAATCGTTCTCCGGCCCCTGGTCTGTCCAGCCGCCTTTGCGGTCACCGGCGACTTCATCGGCAAAGCCCATGCTGGTTTGAACTGCGATGTCCAGAGGGAGCGATTTGTAGCCGGACAGAGACATGGTCAGCCGGATGCCAGCGGCGGTGACAGAACCCTGGTCTTTATCGCCGTCAAAACGGAGGCGTAAAGCGAATTCTTCCGCGCCGTATTTGCGATCATCCTGCAATAGTACTTTTAAGTTCCCTTCGATGATCAGCAGACCATTTTCAACTGGTATGGAAATTTTTTTGACCCCTGCTGAACTGAAAAGTATATTGTTCGCGTTTTTTTCATCGAATTTTTCCGGCAGCAGGATTTCTGTTCTGTCGCAGATGACTTTTTTGCCGGCAAAGTTATCGACGGGCAGATGCGTATATAATGAAAGCTCATTGGTTGGAACCCCGGCGGCATTGTTGAGTTTACAGGAATAACGGATGGCATTGCCGGCGGTGGCGGTGATCTGTTCTTCCAGTTCAAAACTTTTGATGAATTTAGCCTTAAGCTGAAATTCACCAGATTTTCTGACGGGATAGCCCGGTGCGGCCTTGATGGCGGTCTTACTCTGTGTTTCCGATGCCCAGTTTAGATTGAAATGAATGATCCCGAAATTCTGTCCGGCAAACGTGAATTGACCGTCCGGTAGAATTTCTGTCCCGGACGGAAACTCGCCGGCTGAAATAACACAACCAGCCAGCACCAGACAACACCACAACCATATTTTTTTTAATACCATGACAGCTCTCCTTTTCTCGTTTTTATTCTTTTGAATACGGGTAGTCGAAACTGACAGCCTGCTTCAATGTAAACTTGCCGTCTGCAAAACTGTATGACGCATTCGGGGATATTTTCAGGCGTTCTTCAATATCCGGTGTTTTGATTGTCGCGGTTACAGGTTTTATATCAATGCCGATTATCTCCAGAACATTGCCGTTATAATTCGTGACGATACGAACCCCGTTTGAACATGAGAAAATCTGATTTTCATCAATAAAGGCAGTAAACTTGCCGTCAGTGTGAACCGATTTGTAACATCTGCCGTTCCAGTTCTGTACATATTCACTGCGGTATTCATTATTCGCCAGACCGCCCCAGTAAATTTGCTCGCCTTCGATATGAATGCCATATAGACGGGATATGTATTCAAGCACCGCCAGTATCGTCGGGCCGTAATCGTCCAGATCGGTGACATTGTCAACCCAGTACTTCAGAAGAGACGGCTTGCCGGTAAATGGGTCAAACTGCTGCGTGAACACACAATCAGCGCCGGCCGCTTCGATAAGTTTCCAGCCCAGCAGTGTGATCTCTGCGTAATGTCCGTAATTTTCCAGGGCGCGGATGGCCCGCTGATAAGTAAGTCCTTCCGGCTGTCCGCTCCAGTTATTCTCTGTAATATTCCGGAATAGCGGATCGTTTACGGCAATGGACGGCAACGGCATCTTCGTCCAGAATTCTTCAGGATTCAGCAAATGGTATTTAATGAAACGGTCAGCCATATCCTGTTCAAACGCGCCGTGATACATCACCCGCAGGTTATTATGAATCAGCACGTCCATGAATTCATTGTTGCAGTCGCGGTCATAGCAGGCATTTTTTTCCTCCAGCCAGAGATAATCGCGTATTTTTTTGCGCACTTCCACCGCTTTTGCGCTCCAGCAGTCGCCTTGACCGTTGCAGAGAATATCCGAGATAATCGCGAGCACAGCTCTTACGTCATAAGAGTATGCCATAAAATCCATAGATGCATACGGTACTTTGCCCAGCCCCTGCGGCGGAGTTTCGCCGCCCCATTTATTCGGCGCGCCGTTCAGCCTTGTGCTATGATCCTCGCCGGTATCCCAGATACACCAGGTTTCAAGACAACCATCTCCGTTGGAGTCGCGGTATTTCCACAGGTAACCGTCAAACTTTTCCAAAGCATCATAAAGTTTATTTAAATAGTTTTCATCTTTGCCGGCCAGATAGTAGATGTTCAACGCGGGACGCGGAAAGCAGAATCCCTGGAGCCATTCGTAATCACATTTAAGCTTGTCATCCACAAGGCTGACCATGCCCGGGAAACGGCCCTTATCGTTCAAATTATCAAGGAAAATCAATTGATTATTCAGCCCGGTCTCAAGGTCGCGTTTCGCATACATCTCGCCGCCCATCGGCTGAGTTTCGAGCCATACGTTGTTGTAGCCGCCGCCCTCAGTAAGCACTTTGATGCCGTGGAAGTCCTTGATGTTGTTTTTTTCTTTTCCCGCCGCCGTATCAAACAGTTTCTGCAAAGCTTCATCGGAAGTTTTAAAAGTAACCGGAGTATCGTTTATCATACGTTTAAATTCTTTCATTTTTTGTGTTTTGTGTTTTTCCAGGAAAGTCCATAAGAAAACTGTCAAGAAATAAACTTGACAAGTCGCGCGAAATATTCCGAAGTGATTCCGGGAATTGCCGGAGGCGCATACCTGAAAGTATGTAACGAACCGGCAAACACAAAGGCATTCGGGCGAAGCGCGAAGATGTAAAGGTTATTTCTTTACGGCTCCTAATTACAAACGACTCTTAATTTAACTCGTAAAAACAATGAATCAACGTCTGACGGACGGCTGGACGGTCTTAACTTTGTGGAAATTCATAATTCCGGTTCCCTGTGTTCTGGAAAAAACTCAGAAACGATATATTTTAACAGAATGGACATACAGATTCAAAACGACATTAAATATCTAGTGATCGGAGACCCGGTCGCGCATTCATTGTCGCCGCAAATGCAGAATGCGGCGTTCGAAGTGCTCGGGCTCGGACATCCTTATGCCAAACTTCAGGTGAGGACCGGCGATTTTCCGGAGTTCACGCAATTCGCCAGGGAAAAGCTTGCAGGGTTCAATATCACTGTTCCACACAAAAAGACCATCATTTCCTATCTGGATTCAATCTCCAGAGAAGCAGCGCTGGCGGAAAGTGTCAACACCGTAACCGTCAAAGACGGCAAGCTTCATGGCGATTCTACCGACGGCTTCGGTCTGGCGTCCGCGCTGGCAGACACCTTCGAGCTGAAAGTCAAAGACGGCAGTTTCTTTTTCATCGGCTGCGGCGGTGCCGTGCAGGCGGCAGCGATCCATTTCGCCGCGCACGGAGCCGGAAATCTTTTCTTTGCCAATCGCAGCATTGAAAAAGTTGCGGAGCTCGTCAGCAAGCTTTATGCTGCATTTCCCGCCGGACATTACGAGTTCTGCGGCCTGGACAATATTGAAAAAATAAAATCTTTCATCAGCAACTCAGGTGCGGCAATTCAAGGCACCAGTTTAGGACTTAAACCGGATGACCCCATGCCCCTGCCCCCTGAATTACTGAAAGAGATCTGCTTCTACGACACTATTTACAAGAAAACCCCCCTGCTGCAATATGCCCAAAATGCCGGACTCAGAACGGCAGACGGCAGAACCATGCTGCTCTATCAAGGCGCAAAAGCGTTTGAGATATGGACCGGCAGACAGGCCCCGGTAGAAATAATGCGACAGGCATTGGAACAGGCGGTCATCGCCGGAAGCGGAGAAAAGAAATGAACGAATACCCCTACCCTTTCTCGCCGGATGTCATGCCTGCATGGCACGTCATGGTTTTTGTGATCGGAGCATGCATCGGGAGCTTTCTGAATGTTTGCATCTGGCGTATTCCGCGGGACGAATCCATTGTTACGGCGCCGTCGCACTGCCCTAAATGCGGACATGATATCGCGTGGTATGAAAATATTCCACTTCTAAGCTGGATTGTCTTGAACGGCAAATGCAGCAAATGCAAATCGCCGATAACGTTCAGGTATTTTTGCGTGGAACTGCTTACGGCAGTGCTGTTCTATATCCTTTTCTACAAAGTAACTTTTGACCACCAGCCGCTGAGCATTTTAATCGTATACTTTGGCGTCACCATGCTGATTGTGACCACTATTTTTATTGATATCGAACATTTTCTGATTCCGGATAAAACGACATATCCGGTCATCCTGCTGGGCGTTGCGGTATCATTAGTATTCCCGGAAATATGGGGTGTTTCCACAACCAGGCTCCAGTCATTCATTTTTTCCGCGGCCGGACTGCTGATCGGCGGCGGAATCATGGCGCTGATGGCTGTTTTCGGCAAGATGCTGTTCAAAGTTGAAGCGCTGGGCTGGGGAGATGTAAAATACATCGCAGCAGTCGGCGCCTGCCTCGGCTTGAAAGCCTGCTTCTTCTCCGTACTTTTCGGCTCGCTGACCGGCGCTGTCGCCGGTGTCGGAATCATGCTTTTAAAACACAGTAATTTGAAAACGGCGATTCCTTTCGGTCCGTTTCTTGCTGCCGGAACGTTTATATGGATGTTTTACGGGGAGAGGCTGACGGTTCTGTACTTACAACTGTTCCGGCATTAGTGCCGGACTCCAGCGGATAATCCGCGTAGAACGTAGTTCCACTGCCAGGTTCCGAAACAAAAGATACCGTTCCTCCGAGGAATTTCTCCGTAAGCAGCTTCATACTGTAAGTTCCCAGACCGCGCCCTGCCCCCTTGGTGGAGAAAGAACGCTTAAACAGGTTTAACTGAATATCCCGGCTGATATAAATCGGATTATTAACAAAAAATCTTACTTTGCCTTCAAATATACAGCAACCAATGGTAACAGTATCACCTTTGCGGGACGCTTCCAGCGCATTTTTAGTCATATTGCCGACAACCCTGCGGACAAGCCGTTTATCCGAAGTAAAGGTAATATCAACAGAATCAGCAATTTTCAGATTTTTATTTTCAGCTACAGGATGATTGGAATATAAATCAAAAGCATCTTGAAGCACCTCCCCGGAACTGGTGGATTCCTGCTGAAGGACTATCTCATTGTTTTCCGCCATGACCAGATCGCGCTGCGCGCCGATTTCCTCAAGCAGCTCCTGCGACAATTTCACCAGAATGCCGGAGTATTCCTTGAATTTATCCGCATCACCGTCAACCATGGAAAGCAGGCCGTAAATCCCGGAGGAAGTATTGGTCAGATCATGGAAAAAGATGTGTTCAAGCAAAGCGCGAAACTTCTCGTCAGCAATATCACGAATCGTAAAAATAGTATAAAGTTCACCATCCCGTTCATAAGGAGTAGACCATACTCTGAAGTTGAAAGTCTTCTCGCAGTCCAGAGTGCTGATTGAACATTCCTGAACATCCCGCACCCCGGATTGACTGCTCAATATAGCTCTTACAGCACCGCACACCCGGCAGAATTCGGTGGTGCCGCAACCGGAAACCTCATGCGAATGCGAACAGTTCAGCAATTCGCCCGGCCTCAGTCCGGCAATGCCGGAAATATCTTTTTTGCCAAGATAATTCAACATGGACTGATTGGCAAAAATAATTTGCCGGTATTTATTTAAAATCAAAGTAAAATCCGGGATCGAACCGAGCACTGTATTAAGCAGTTTATCGGAGCCGAAGACGTCAATCTCGGATTTCAGTTCCGCCGCCGAAGCTCTTTCAGGCGGTGCAAATTTTGTGTCGAAAAAAGACCCGGTATCCGTAGTCATATTTATTCTCCTCTGATCATGCAAAAAGCCGAATAAAATTTTGCTGCCATTATTCACATCATCGTTATTTTAAACATAATACCTGTTTATTATCATTACCAGTTATTTCAAAAGGGTAATCAGCATAAAATGTTGTTCCATCTTCCATGGTGCTTTGAAAATGGACTTTCCCCTGCAGAATGTTTTCCGTAAGCAGCTTCATGCTGTATGTTCCCCATCCCCGTCCTTTCCCCCTGGTGGAGAATGATCTCTGAAAGATATTCAATTGAATATCCGCATCAATATATTCAGGATTGTGAACAAAGAAACGAATCATATCTTCGTGTCTGAAACAACCGGCAATAATTTCCTCGCCGTTTGCCGATGCTTCCAGCGCATTTTTAAGCATATTGCCCAGGACTCTGCGGATGAGTTTGGAATCAGAGGAAAAAATAATGTTTTCTGTCGCCTGATCAATCGTGATTATTTTGTTACGCGCCATATCATAAGATGCCGCAATCATTACAATTTCATTTAACAATGCGACAGATGAAATCTCTTCGCGTTCAGGTATGATTTCTGCTGATTCCGCCAGTATCATATCTCTATGAGAATTTATCTCTTCATGTAATTTATCTGTCTGCTTTTTGAAAAGTCCGGAAAACTTCAGAAAATTATCGGCAGAATCGCCGATTATCGTCAGCAAGCCGTAAAGCCCGGCAACCGTATTCAAAATGTCATGAAAAAAGATCCGTTCAAGCGCATTATGATATTTCTCTATTGAGATATCCCGTAAAATAAACAGCACAAAGTTTTCGCCGTTTTTTTCATAAGGAGATGTCCATACCCGGAAATTAAAACAGGTTTTGTCCATAGAGGTTACAGAACACTCCTTAACGTCACTCACCTTGTGCAGACTGCTGATAATTGCATTGACCGCACCGCATACTTTGCAAAAACCGGTAGTGCCGCATCCTTCGTAACCATCTTCAAGCCAGTGAATGCAATTCAAGATTTCACCCGGGCGCAACCCGGCAATTTCCATGATGTTGTTTTTCTTCAAGAAATCAAGCAAAACCTTGTTAGCGTAAACCGTTTGACGCTGTGCATTTAGAATCAAAATAAAATCAGGCATCAGATCAAGCAATGAACAAAGTTCACGATCCTGCCGGAAAAATTTCACCTGCCGAACTACTTCAGCCGGATTTGCTCTTTCTGCCGATGCAAATGCTGTTGCCATCAGTACACTCCCAATATGATCATTTGTAATTATAGATTATATTATATAATTCGTGCAATTAAAAGTTTTTTTCAGAAATAGAACGTTTTTTTATGGCAATTAGTGCTGGTTAAGCTATAATTAGGAGCTGTCAAGAAATAAACTTGACAAGTCTCGCGAAATATCCCGAAGAGATTTTGGGAATTGCCGGTAAGGCGCATACCTGAAGGTATGTAACGAACCGGCAAACACAAATGCATTCGGGAGAAGCGCGAAGATGTAAAGGTTATTTCTTTACGGCTCCTTAGCTCTTTTCAATCAATAAATATTAATAAATTATGTTAACATCAAAGACTTTTCTTGAGTGGTGGCAGACCGGAAACCGTAATTTCGAAGCAATATTATTCGATATTGACGGGACTCTGGTCTCTGGAATGCATCTGCTTAACGGTTCAGATATACTTCTGGAGCGATTAAAACAACAACATTTTCCGTTTTATCTGCTGACAAACGACGGCAATCATTCGTTGCAGGAAAAAAGCATCATCGTCGGTAAAGCCGGACTCAAAATATCGCCTGATGAAATTGTGTCGTGCGGAATGGCGATCTCACATTTTGTAGAACATCACAATGCGTTCGGACAGCCTTTTTTTGTAATGGGAGACCTCGGCAAACCATGTTATGCCGAAACCGCCGGCTTGAAAGTATGCCGGGACGTATCTCAAATCCATACGTGTTCAGGCGTAATTATCGGCGAAGGCTTTTACGACTGGCAGAAAAACATCAATGCAGTCTTCAATTTTTTCATCAGAAGACCGGATATGCCTTTGCTGGTACCTAATCCGGACAGCTACTGGCCAAACGGCAAAGGCGGCGAATTCGGCATCGGTGCCGGCGGCAAGGCACGATTTATCTGCGGGATTCTTGAGGAAATGGGCATTGTCGTCAAACCCGAATATTTCGGGAAACCATATTCAGCTATTTATGAATATACTTTAGATCTGCTGAAAAGGCGTTTCGGCCTGCCCGCGGATATCAGTTACAGTAAAATTCTCATGCTCGGAGACTCGCTTAAATCAGATATAAAAGGTGCAAATATGCTGGGCATAAAATCCGGGCTGATGCTGACCGGGATTACCTCGATGGAGCAAGCGCTTGCCGCCCGGGGGGAACTGAAACCTGACTTTATCTTCGAAACGATCAGCTGACTTGTCATACCGAGCAGAGTATAACTCCCTGCTCGATATCAGCCTATTGCTCTATAATAATTTTACTTTCATCCGAGTTAGCTCTCAGTTCCGGCGCATAAATAGCTTTTGCCTCAGCAGGCAGGGCGCTGAATTTCCCGGGAAATTCAGCTCTTACACGATAAGTCAGACGGTGAATACCGCGAGGCAGGTCACGGATGCAGAATGAAACTTCGCGTTCCCTGTATTCAACATAAGCGCCCAATCCAGCGCCGCAATAGCCGCTTAAATATTCGGCAGGCTCGAAACCGGCAGCTTTATGATCGGCTATAACCACATATTCGAAATCATTTTTAGCATTGATAATCATTTCAATTTCGACCAGATCGCCGGTGCTCAGTTGATCACCAGCCGCAAGCGGCTGCCTTTTATATTTTTCCAACTGCTGCAAAAGCGGACTGCCGCCAATTCCCGGACTCTGCTGTACGGCACTTTCCTTTACCAATTTATAATAGTTTCTCTCTAATGCTAAATCGGATTGAGCGCTCTTAATCGTCTTCTCCAGAGAAAAGAAGAACAGTGAAGCGCTGAAGAATAGCGGCCCGGTTCCTTTGCGGCGGAGTTCAATTGTATGCTTGCCGGCTGATACTTCAAGTCCCTTGAGCAGCAATTCAGCGTCATAAGTAAATATATTCCTGGGGCTGATGTTAACTTGTTTTTTCAACTGTCCGTCAAAATATACTTCCAGATTAATATTGGAACTGATTTCATTTGAAGACGCAAAATAATCAGCAACCGCTTCAACACACAATGCCGTTTCTCTTGGAGAATTCCAGCATGCGGAATTTTTCCGGTTGTTTACCAGATATTTGGCCAGCCATGCAGTCCGCTTGCTTTTAGGATTGCAGCGCGAAAGCAGTTTCAGATACCAGGCATGTGTTTCAATTTCGTTGCCATACCAGTTCCACCACTGATTGTTTTGCGGAAATTTCAGATACGCGGTCTGATTTTCCGGGTCTTCGATAACAAACTGGTCAATGTTCTGCAAAATCATGTCAAGTTTCTGCTTGTCCTCAAGCATCTGCAGAGTCAGCCCGCACAAAGTCAAGCCGTAAAGACTTAACTGACGGCGGCAGAAATACAATTGCTCCGTCATAAAATTATCTTTTTGCCCGGCCAGCGTCAGTACATAATTCACCAGCGCGTCAATATTCGAAATTACCGGCGGCTTCTTTGCCGCCAGTTCGCTTTGCAGTTTAACTGCCCTGGCCTGCTGCCATACTTTGAGCCACGCGATCCCGCGGGACAGCATCGTCTGGTCGACATTAATTCCATTATCCCTGGCAGTAATCAGCCCTCTGATCACATAAGCAGTCATATCAGCCCATGAATTCTCATAAAAACCGCTGAACCAGCCCCAGCCGCCGTCTCCGTTTTGCATTGCCGTCATCGTTTCAAGTGATTTGGCGGCATAGTCCGCCAGCCTGGCGTTGTCAAACACCGGCAATGATTCAAAACGCTTCCAGCGTTCCGCCCGTTCTTTGGCATCCCCCTGTTCTGAAGAATTTAAATTTGTCAGTTTATTCTTTAAATCATTCAGCGAAATATCAAATTTCTTCAAAGCTTTAGCCACAGTCACGGCCGGCACAAAACGGTTGACGGCACTGACCGTGTCCTTGCCTTCCGGTCCCATCAGATATGGCAATGCATCAACAATAGACATCGCGATTGACGGTGAATATCTCACCGATATCTGCACTGATTCCGGAATTCTGTTTGCCGGGACATCAAATGTGACAAACGCGCTTCCACTCGAATCGTCATTTAAGCATCCGCTGCAGGATACTTGTTTTTCAATGCCGTGAATGTCCACCGGCAGTTCCATTTTAACCGCATCTGAACCATTTTTCCCCGCAGCCGATATTTCAACGCCGGCAATGCCTTTTTTGAAAGCCCTGACCCGCCAGTCAACTCTGACATTCCCCCCTGTCGGCACGGTGACTTCCCGTTCCGCAGTGTCAATTGATTTAATGGAATCACCTTCCAGCCGCAACATTACTTTAGCAGATTCAGCGCTTTTTTCATAATTATGAACAATTCCGGCCAGAACCACTTCATCATCCTCCGTGAGAAACCGCGGAATTTCCATTCTCACCAGGAAATCCTTGCTGGTGACAAGCTCGGTTTCACCCTGTCCGACACAAGCGCCTTCCCCCATGCTCCATACATTAATTTTCCAGGTTGTAAGATTATCAGGCAGATCAAATGTCAATTCCGCTTCTCCTGACGAATCAGTCTGAATGTTTGCCGCCCACAGAAGAGCATCCGCAAAATTCTTTCTTACAACGGCGGAATCAATCGCTGCTTCTGATTCAACCGCATCCTGGGGACCGGACTTATTAACGGCAGCAGCCATCAGCCTGGAACCGGCAGCAGCCGGTTTGCCGGTTTCTTTTTTAGCGCCGAAAATATCACCCAAAACTCCAAGCGGCCGCAAAGCCACCTGATTCTTTTCATACATATTATCAAAGACGTAACCAAGATTACAGGAATTCTTTTCGTAATAATATCGCTTCCATCCCCAGAAAAAAGATTTTATATCTGCGATATTTGACCCGCCGCTGATATACTCAACTGCCTTGTCATAGCCCGTCACGACCAGTCTGGCAGATTTCACCGGATTGCCGGCCTGATCAGTTACTTTCAACGTTATTTTCGCCTTCGCTGACGGCTTATACAACTTTCCGGCGGATGTCACCGCAACTTTTAGAACTTTCTTCTCCGGCGGAACAATTATTTGCTTCACCTCCCGGTTTAACTTGCCGTCAGATACAGACCATGCCTCAATAAAAATATTCGGCATGTCGGAGTTGCGTATGCTGACAGCAATCGCAGCATTTCTATCGCGAATATCAAGAACTTCCGGGAGCGCTGAATCATTTGCCGAAGAAGCCCGCGTGAAAACCAGCACGGTTGAATCCTTCTTTTCCGTGCCGATGATTAATTCAGCGGTCTCCCCGGGACGGTATTCACTCTTTTCAACAATAATTTCAAGAGGGTTGAAGGTGAAATCATCGTACAGAATTTTTTCGCCGAAAACACGCAGCAGACATTTGCCGCGGATAGTATTATTGCCGGCATCGGCAACATCACATATCACCCGGTACTGTCCGGCTTCTCCTGCTCTGAATTTCAGTATACCGCCATTTTCATCTAATGTGATCTTAGCCTCTTTTTCGATGGTCTCCTCAACAATTCCCTTCTTGCCCGTAGTGATCCTCAATACTTTTACCATACCGGTTCCGGCGACATTCCTGCCGTCGGCAGTTACAGCCCGCACATTCAGCACAGCATAATTATCAGTGCGGTAATAGCCCTTGTCCAGCCAGCAATAAACTTTAAACGGCTTGCCTGTTGTAATAAAAGTCCTTTTCGCAACAACCGTATGCAATGACACATCCGCCACTTCCGCTGATATCTCATATCGGCAGTCAATATTGCCGTAAAATACTTTAACCGGCGCGGTATCTATTGTCAGAAACAAACGACCGTTTTCATCGGTGCGGGCTTCGTTTTCCATGACCAGCTCCGGCGGGAAGTCACCGGGATATGGCATAATGGCAGACCTGCCAGCCGGCACTTGACCGGGAATAAAACCATCGCCGTACAGCCAGTTCCACGGGCCGGGCTGAATCCAGTTTTCAGGCTGAGAATAACGCATGACCTTGTATTTTACTTTAGCGTTCACTACTGGTTCGTTAAAATAATAATCAGCCTTCACCGTGACATTGAAACTGTCGCCGGTTTTAACCGGCTTCTCGGGGCCGTCCAGCTGCACCTCGTATTCAGGCTTGCGGTACTCTTCGACCCGGAATGAGCAATATCCCCCAAGTTGCTCAATATAAATATAATAGCTGCCCAGTTCCGCCTTTGGCGGAATCACAAAACTCCCGTCAAGCGCGGCAAACTGGTCGGCCTGTATCTCTTTCTCAAAGACTTTTTGACCATGCGGCGAGGTAATTATCACTTTGCATGATTTACCGGCAAAATCCGTGAAGTTGACATTGCCGTATCCGGCATTGCTGATCCAATACTTGAAAAACATCTTCTGGCCGGGACGGTAAACCGGACAATCCGTGATACAGAAGACTTTTCTCTGTGCTTCGTCCTCTTTTACCGCATCGCCATTTCGATAAAAATAAGAAAAACCCTGCACGGCATTCCTGCCGTCAGCGGTTTTCACCTCTACCATATACGTATAATTCCGCCGCAGTAAATTAGTATCAAGCAGATAAAAGCCGCGCTCATTGGCAACAGCCTTGAATTCATGCGTAATCACCCTGAATTTGCGGCCAAGCTGCTTCTGCTCTTCCGGATTACTTATAAATTCATTGATATAACCGAAGAAGGATAATTCCGCACCCGGAATAAGCTTGCCGCTGTTTGCATCCATTGTCACATACAGTCTTGAATTGCCGGAAGTTCTTTCAGCAATCACCGTATCCGTAATCCACAAAACCTGCAACGCGGTATTGCCTTGAGGCAATGAAGCCTTGACTAAATACACCCCGGCCTGTTTCAACGGAATTTTGATACTGGCAACAGCATCCATATTATCTTTGACCGGATTGAGCTTCTCTTTCCAGACGGCAAGTTTTTGTTTCCTGTATTTTTGTTCATTCCGGTCCAGCAGCCAGTTGCCGACAGATTCAGGCGAAACACCGCGAGGCCGGGATTTTTCCGTTTCCAGCATGTTTTGTAGAGAACTTTTGATGTCGCTTATAAACTCGTCAATATCCACCCGGTAAACTTCGACATTCGCCTCCTGTGCATTCCGGTATCTGAAATTCAAAGCCGGTTCTTTCCCTGCCGCAAATACTCCCGCCTGCATAAAACTTCCAAGATTGCCGGTAATCTGCTCCAGCGCCGCCTCCCTGAATCCGTTCCTGCCGCGACCGAATGCGGCAATTCCAGCTTTCCAGAACTCAGCCGCTTTCATATACTGCTTCCGGTCAGTGAAGATTCCTGCCAGAATGTCCATCGCCTCTGCCGCCCCGGAGTCTCCGGATGCCGCCAGTTCTCTGAACATTTTTATATAATTGAATTCATCCGGCAGCTTGAAGCGTTTAATTCCGCTGGCCATTCGGGCAATTGTCTCATCCTCGGGCAGCTGCTGAACGGCAAAAGGGCTGTCAGTTGTAGATGTTATTTCCGCGATGTTAAACAGATTGCCTATAGTCTGTACGCCGAACTGACGATAAAGAAATAATGCAAAATCCCATTTAGATTTTTTGTATCCGTTTTCCCCTGCCAGCGCCAATGCCAGCCGCCAGCGCTCTCCGTCGTTAGCCCCCAGTTCGAAGGACTTCGGCATTTTGTAAAAAACCGGATTCCCTTTCGCATCGACCGGAGCTCCGGAAATTAAAATTCGCCCCATGATAAAATGCCCGAATGTTTTATCATAAGGCGGAAGCACTGAAATATCAGTAAGGTATTGCAGTTTGAAGGAATTATTGTTACTCCGCCCGGCCATCAGCGCCTGGGACAGTGCAGTATAGAACTGCCCTTTTTCGGGAGATTTAGATTGCGCGGAAATATTGATTGCTTTCAGCAGCAGACGCAATGCGGATACCCGGTCGCGTTCGAAAGCGCTGACACTTTCACCGCCGCCATTTGAATAACCGCGAATAAACTGGCCGCCGATCAGAAAACCGTCATGAGTAATTTTCATGAACGCGACAGCGACGGCATGAAGTATTGCCGGATTGTTGCCGTGTTTTTCTAATATCGTTGCAGTAAAACTGTCAAATATATCAATGTTACCGGCTTTAATCAGGCAATCCACTGCATTTGAATAATATGTTCCAATCCCCGGGAGACCTTCCGGCGCTTCCGCAAACAGTTTTTTATACAGCTCAAAAGCATCGCGGACATTTCCGTTCTGCTGTATTTTTTCCGCCGCCGCAAACGCCTCGGTCATATCGGCATTTTCCGGCTGCGCAGCAATAACGCCGCCTGCAATACAAAACGACAACAGCAAACTAATTATCTTTTTCATCATCAAAATTGCCTGCAATAAAAATATTCCATTTTTCCTGCAAATAAAATAGCCCATGGAGCAGATAAATTCTTAGAAACAATTATAAAAAAATCAAAAATATATAATCAAAGCTTTCCAGTATACTCTGCACGGCTGAAAATTTAAGCATAGACGAGCAGGATTGCGGATTGGATTTTTTCGCTCAGATTGACTGGCGATATGAATATGGCCTGAAGGATGAACGGGAAAATACAGTCCCGCGCCTGCGGGATTGCGATCTTTTGATGTTGAATTTTCAACCGTGCAGAGTATAATTCTATAAATCTTCGCAATCCAGGTTAAATTTTCTGCCATGCAGCGTATAAATATCCGGATTAAGCTAAACGACAGATTGAAATGCTGTCATAAAAACACTATATTGGTCTATGTAAAAATGGAAACGAATGTTTCCCGGCAGACTGATTTAAGGTCCGTCAACAAACGTACTTGCAGTCACTGCTTTTCATCATTACTGAAAAGTCCAGTTTATGTTTGATCAAATTTAACGTAAGATTATAAATCTATGAATACCAATACCGTAACGGAAGCGCCGCTGAAAAAGAAAAAAAGGAAGAGTAAAGGCCTTTTCAGAATCTGGCTGGAATTTATTCCATTCTGGTTCCTTTACATGTTTATCCGGATGCTGCCGCTCAAAGCCGCCTACGGCTTGAACCGGTTTCTGTTCAAATTAATGTTCCGCATCGACAAAAAGCACAGCGTCCGCTCGATTAAGCACATTATGCATGCCGGCATTACTAAAGACGAAAAAGAGGCAACAAGAATTGCCATGCAATCCTATGACAGTTTCTCCAAACTGCTGGTGGAAATCATTAAACTGAACCAGCTTTATTCTCCGGACAAAGTGAAATTCACCGGCAATCCGGATACCATTCGCGAAGTATTCGGCCCCAACGAGAAAAATATTAATGCGATCATCATCACCGCCCATTACGGAAACTGGGAACTGGCCGGCTCCGCCTGGGCGGAAAAAACCGGCATTCCGATGGTATCAATCATGCGCCCGTTCGGCAACCCGCTGATCGGCAAATGTATTCTCCGCAACCGCGAATCCGGCATCCATCAGAGCGTCCCCAAGGACGGTGGAATCAAAGGACTGATGAAAGCATTGCGGGCAGGCCAGACCATCGCGATTCTCGCCGATCAGCATGCGGGCTCCAAAGAAGGGGTTGAAACCCTATTTTTCGGACAACCCTGCCGCACCCATTCATCCCCTGCCCTGCTGCACCTTAAAACCGGAGTTGCAATCGTGCCGCAAATAACCCGCCGCGTAGATGATAATTTCAATTTCGAATTCGTCGTCGGCGAAATCATCCGTTACACGCCGACCGATAACAAAGAGCTCGATATAAAAACCGTCACCCAGATGTACACGACCGCTCTGGAGAAACTTATAGCGGAACAGCCGGAACAATGGCTGTGGGCCCATCGCCGCTGGCTGAACATTCATCGCAACAGATAAACTTTAGTCGCTGTCGCTTTGATATTCTGCCGGATTATTTTTTCATCACTGACACGAAAAATATTCAAGCATCAAAAACACAAAAGCTAAATCTTCCGCAGTCATCAGGCGCTATCAGCTCGATGCTGCGTCAACTCATTGCTTAAACGTTGTCAGACAGTCTTTGTATTCCTTCCGGAAATCGGTCCAGATGTTCCTGGCCTGTGACAGACTGCGGACGTACGGGTCAAGACACAGCGCTTGTATTGCCAGACTGTCATCGCCTTCATGGGCGGCTCTGGCAATCATCTCGTGCAATGTGATCTGACGGCGGCAGATTTCCTGCGGCCCGACGGGCAGTTCGCCGACATAAATACTGCGGACCTGTCCGCCGACGGCGATGCCGGGAACATCAACAATTGCATCGGATGGTAAATTCGAGATCGCGCCGTGGTTCACAATGTTGATCGCATCAAAGTAGGTCGGGGTGTTGGTTTCCAGCGCTACAATCACCTGACACGGTTTTTCCGCGTAATATGGATGATCGGCATCAACCGGAAACGGCGGCTTCGTGAATTCCCTGCCTAGCAACCGCTGCATTTCCAGCGTATGGGTCTTCTTGTTTGCCAATATTTCGTACTCTCCCGCCAGCGACTCAAATTGGTGCTCCTTCCATTCGGACTCATTCCAGAAGAAGGGCAGATATTCAATGATGTGGTCGTCGTAGCCGACCGGGTACATGTTGAACGCGTTCAGCGTTTCCAGCGTGAACGTCTGCTGCGGCACGGAGTCAAAGCGTTTTTTCCAGTATTTGGACTTTCTCACTTTGTCAAGAAACTCCTGCATGCAGCTTTCGCGAGTTCCTTTTTTTCTGATGTCAAAAAGCCAGTTCAAATGATTGATCCCGCCGGAAATGACTTCCAGTTCGCCGGGCTGCATACCCAGTTGTTCGGCGATTACTCCGAACGAACCGTGTACCTGATGGCAGAAACCGAGCGCCTTTATCGGCGAATAATTTTTAAAATAAGTACACAGGATCGACATCGGGTTAGTGAAATTCATCAGCCAGGCGTCCGGACAGAGTTTCTCCATGTCGGCCAGAATTTCCCTGAACATGCAGATGTTGCGCATGGCGTGGATCATGCCGCCGGGACCGCCGTTCTCACCTTTGACCTGATGCGCCCCGTGTTTCGCAGGAATACGCAAATCGTTAACCCAGTTGGCGTAACGGTTCATCTCGCACGAGGTGATGACATAATCGCAGCCGTCTATCGCTTTTTTCCGGTCGGCAGTCGCCTTCAGCGAAACCTTTATCTTTTTGTTTGATTTCAAAATGCCGGATACCACATTTTCAGCGGCTTGCAGCCGTTCCTTGCTGATATCCTGCAATACGAATTCGCAGCCGTTGAACAGCTCATGCTCAATCAACTCTTTGGCCACACTCATGACAAAGCCGGAACCTGCCCCCAGCATCGCAACCTTCAATTTCTTCATTTTTCTCACATCTTTTCGATTTTTACCTCATCAGCCCGGACCAGGCCCTGAGAATTTTTGTTATATATATACAATCCACAATTGTCCAAGTCATCGTCCGTAGTAAAACTGCCGGCCACCAGATGCCATTTATCATCTATGGCGATAGAAGAACCAAGATTTAAATATTGCTTCAGCTTCTTGTTTTTATCATAATTAGCCACTATGGCACTGTTTTCATGTCCGACTTTAGAAACCTGAAACCCCTTACGCAATGCCAAAGAGACTCGATATTGCGTATTTTTTTCCAGGGTCAAAGGGATTTTATGAAATTTAATCGCACCATTGCCATCCAGCTTGAAACACCCGCGACCTTTAAATGCTTCACTATCAGCAAATTTTGCTTCTTCAAAATCCAAATACAAAACCCGCGTTCCTTTAACTGCCGGATTGAGTTTGGGAACTGGTTGAACTATTGATTTTTGAGTTACTTTTTCCGGAGGGGGGATTTTGTGTCCGGCATCGCCCAGCGAAATTAAGAATTTATCACTATACGCAGGTGAACTGACTTTTATATGTGCCAGTTTAAAGCCTTTATTTTCACTCTTGTCAATAAACTTAACTGTCGCTAAACTGCCGCCGGCAATGGTAACATTCTGTATTTTTCGATCGAAATTTGCTTCAGAACAAATTGCTTCCACTTGAAAATTCACACTTTCATTAGTGTAATTAAAAATTTTAGCCTGAATAGCAGTGTTCTCCGGCTGCTCTGCAATCGCAGTCCACTGGTGGGCGGCTTCAAGTTTATCGACCAGAATAACGGCTGACGCTTCAGCTTTCGACAGGTCAAAAGTGACTTGACCGCCGCTGACTTTAAAGCTTAAGTTTTGAGGTTCGCCGTTAAGTTCACAGCTATACCCGTATTCAGGAACAAACCCGACCGGCAGCGTGTAGGTCAAGCTGCCGCTTCTGCCTTCCCGGTTTGCAACCGTGAAAGCTATGCTGCGGGTGCCTGAATTGGCAATGTATTTATCCGTTTCCGGCAGAATCAGGTGATTGTATGCTTCTATCGAGGAGTCGCTTACTTTAATACCTTCCGTATCATTAAAAATCGCGTAATTTAAAAACGGGCTGATGCGCTGCCGTAACTTCAACATATAATAGGTGTTTGCCGGAGTAAATCCGACTAAATCAAAGCGATTACCCATCAGGTAAGATTGAAGCAGGCTTTTGCGCGTTAAAGGCGGCGCCCATAGTCCGTTCTGGCTGCCCTGGAAAAAGATTTGATCCGGCAGCGTATAGCGGAAAATATTGGGATTGCGGGCGAAACCGGAAAGCAGAAAATAAAGCTGTGTTCCAAAGACGTCAGCCACGCCCTCGGTCAAGGCGCAGAAGCCGGGTTCCGTTTTTCGCATATCCCGCATCAGCTTATTGATGAATTCCATTTTATACATCGGCTTATCGCCCTCGCCATGCAGCTTCAAATAGGGGTTGAAATCAGCCAGATCGTTGCGAAACGCGAAAGTGTCCAGATAAGCGGTATTGCAATGATAATCTTTAACGTAAATCGTAATCCACTTTTCGAGATAATCAGGAAACGCCTTACTTCTCCAGGTCATGGGAATATAGCCGGCAGCAGATTCCTCATAGTTTCCGTGTTTAAGTACCCGAGTGGCATAACCGGCGTTAATTTCTTCGGTAATCTTCAGTAATTTCTCTTTCCCGGCATCCCTGTTTTCAGAGGTATATTCCCGATTTTTAACATACCAGTCCCAAGTCGGAGGCCGGTATTTTTCCGGGTACTTGTCCCAGTTTACACCAAAATATTTATCGGTCAGAAGATAATAAGGTGTTACCGCATTACCGTGAAAATAATAACCGATTTCACCGTCGGCTTTCCGCCAAATGTCAATCATTGACTTAAGCATATCTTCGCCGCCTTTGTCAATTCTGGGCAGATAATAGGTCGGACACGCTCCGTTGAAAGTGCTTCCCCACGCTTGAATGTAGGGCAGCGACATAAAAGCGGCGCGTTTAAAATCGCTGTTCATAACGCTGTAGTCTTTAGATTTGCTCATCAGGCCGCCATGCCCGGCGGCGCCGCCGCCTAACCATGCGTCACATTTACGCAGCCAGGGGCTGTATGTATTTACAGGGTATGCGGAATAGAAATAATCACGGTAAAACTTTGCTCCGGTATGCCAATCGCCGGTGTGAACCGCAATCGCGTAATGGTAGACTTGTGAAGCGCCGGCTTTAATGCGATGCTTGCGGTTAATGCTCAGTTCAATGGCATCCTGTCCCATGTTGGCTTTGCTGATAAAGTGGGTTGATACCAGAAAACGGTCATGACTGGCAAAATACAGACCTTCCCGCTCGTTGTATAGATCGGCAAACGGCAATCCGGCATGGTCAGGATAAGCAATCGAGTGCTCGCCTTTGGACGCTGGAAATTTAATAAACTCGCCCGCCGAGAACGGCCATGCAAGAGTATCCTGATCGGGTAAGATACTGATTTTAAGTTCTGAAAGGATGGGCGCAACTACTTCCAGAATATCGTATGCAGAGTTATTATTTGTAATCTTAAAATCCCACTTGCTTAATTGATTATCGCCAAGAGTAATATCACAGGTTACAAGAATTTTCCATTTCGGGAATTCCCAGGTAAATTGCGCATAACCGGGGAGTTTAAACTTGCTGTCTATCAGGTTTGCTTCACTCTGGCTTATCCATTGACGTTGTGAGTTGCCCGGTTCCTTGAGGAGAAGGTCAAACATATTGGCAGTGATTCCCTCCGACTGAATGACGGTGTTTGTGACCTGGTTTACTATCCCTGCAATCGCTCCTGTTTTACGGGAAAACAGCAACTTGACATGTTTGTTTTCCAATTCAGCAAAAGATTTGCTGTCAAAGGTATAAACTGCTTTCAGTGAGGTAATTTCAGGTTTAATATTTCGGGTCTTTTTCAGTTCCAGTTTTATCTCCAGCGCCCTGGTATTGGAAAGATTTAATGCTTTCAGGTTATTTTCCCGAATATCCTGCCAAGTTTTACCGCCGTCGCCGGATGCTGAAAATTTATAATCTCCGCCCCGGGCTGCAACTTGATAAGTTATTTTTTCCCACGACAGAAGCCCGACCGGCTGCACTGGATGAAAATAGATTATCCCATCATTAATCTCTGCAAAAGGGGTTGCCTTGAATTCGGCAGTATTGGGGTTGAATGTTTTATCGCAAGTAAGAATAACGGTGTCAAGCACGGCCCCGTTCACCAGATCAGTCACGATAAGTGAATGAGTACCGCTCTCCAGAGTTCCGACTGGTTCCTGTACCCAGAACCAGACATTGGGATTAGGAATCAGAGGAGTTAAATTAATGGGAATTTTACGATTATCAAGTTGAATATGATAATTCCATCCTGCCTTGAACGGTACTTTGTTGCGCAGCCAAATATAGTAATCTCCTGTCTGCTTCAGATTAAATTGGTAATTTGCCTGCCGGCAATAGTCAATATATTTTCCGCCTGAGGCAGAAGATTCGTCCTGGGGTTTGTAGTTATCAGCGCTCTCTTTGATCTGAATCAACTCGTTAGCCTTTTGACCGGATTTGCGGGCGAAAACATCCTCCTGAAAGTAAATCGGCATGGCATCTTCAGCCTCCAGCACCACATTTCCACTCCCCTGCTGCGAGGGTAATTTAGCGCAGAGCCTGATACTCCCGTTCTGGATATAACATCCGGAGAGTGATTTGGCTGCCAGCGGGATTTCCCGAAACTGGTCATCTGCCGCAACCGCCATAGCAAAACACGCAACCATGGATATTAATCGAGCCGGGAAATGATAGAACATTTTTTGTACCTTAGTTTTTAGTTTTCTTGATTTCAATTTCATCTATGTAAAGGCTGTCGGAGGTGTTGCTGTTGTAAATATACAAGTTGCAGTCTTCGACAAGCTCCGGAGTCTTGAATTTACCCGTGATTTCATGCCACTTGCCGTCTCTGGGGGTTTGATTCCCCAATGTGGCGAAAACATAAAATTTGCGCACTTTGTCATACTGGCCGACAATCAGATAGTTCTTGTTGTTCTCACTGCTGGTATTCTCGCCTTTTTTGATCGACAATGCGATGGTGTAGTCTTGACTTTTTTCGAGCGCCAAAGGAATCTTCTTAACTGAAAAAGCGCCATTGCCTTTTACTTCCAGGCATTTTTCACCTTTAAACGGGGCTGTTTTGCAATTGCCGATACTATCTTCGAAATTCAAAGCAATGCTGTCCGGCGCTTTGGCCGGCCGGGGCAGCGGATATTGCGCTTTAAGTTCATCAGCTATTTTTCCGGCGTCGCTCTTCCATACATCCGGCTCGGCATTTATACCACGCAGGAACATCGAGTACTTTCTGGACTTTTCGCCTTTCGCTATGACTGGCGGAAGCGCTGCCCAATAGTAGAACTTATGATAAACCTTCTTATCCCAAAACATATATTGCCCCTGTTTAGGGTAGTAGGAGATGAAATAACCAAACATCCCCTTCTTGCTGTCAGGATGATAAAGCGCAAACCACAGCAATTCCTTCTCCGAACGCAGATGCCATCCGTCATTGCTCTTGAATATACCTTCGGCGGTAGTGCCATCCGGACGGCCAATCATCCATTCCCGTGTATTTTCCGAAAAACAGTATTGAAAAATGTATAACGAAAAGATTTTCTGCTCTTCCGTCGCCTCAAAATTTTTGTCAATGCGAATACCGGACGGCGTAATTGTAATCGTCTTGAAAACCTTGAGATTATCCAACATGGATACATCTTCAAAGACAATATTATCGCCGGAATACACCATGTCCAGACCAGGCGTTTTCTCAACGCCATCAATTGTCAGTTTAATTGAAAGAACTTTTTCGCGCCCCCCTTCAGTGTGACCGGCGCCGATAAATTTGCCGCTCGCCGGACAAAGAATTGTACCATAAAACCCGTTGTTATTGCCAATATCAACCCCGTCAAAATTAATTTTATAGATGCAATAGTGAAGTTTGCCTGAAATATCCACGGCATAATTACCTGATTTCAGAGTGAAGCATCCATCAATGAAGGGAACTTCAGCCGCCATTAAACTGCCGCACAGTATGATGATTATGTATAAATATAACTTTTTCATGTGTCCTCTTTAATACAATGGATCCGGAAGGCGATTGAAGTACCATCTGCCGGAGTTTTTGGCGGTACTGGAAATAGTACTAATCCATTTTTTTGCTTCTCCGACTGTCGGAGTCATGACATTGCCGCCCAGAGCCAGAAAATTTATATTGGATTGATGATGCGGATAATAACTCTGGCTGGCATCCGGCCACATATATGGCATAGGTATGTCTTTCTGGGCGTCAGGATTTTGCTTCGGTGCATACCTGGCATTCTGGCCGTTGGCGTCGCCGGCATAAACCAGACTGCTGGAGTTTTTGATTTTACCGAGCTTTTGTTTTGAAAAATAAAATGCCCGGTCATTGGTGCCGTAACAATTTATGCCAATAGTCTGCACCGCGGCCAGGCTGGACAGCGTTTCACTCATATTATTGATACTGCGGGTCTTTAACAATGCCGCTTCAGGCTCGCCCGCGTCAACCGATCCCGGGCATACCCACAATATGGCGGTACGGGTATAAGGCGCCAGCACCCCGACCCAGCGGGTTTCCGGCGGAGCGGAGGTTGACACTTGTATCCAGCCCGGCGCTATATCATAATTATCGTTGGCATACATTAAAACCGATGTGCCGACTTGTTTAAGCTGACTGACACAGGCAACAGCTTTTGCCTTGTTCCGCGCCTTATTCAACGCAGGCAGCAGCATCCCGGCTAAAATCGCGATGATCGCTATGACAACCAGCAGTTCGATTAAAGTAAAACCTCTAAGCATCAACGAGTTGCGACTTATCGGCTCTGCCTCATCGACCAAACCGTGCGTGCGGTTTTCCCTCACACGGCTTTCCCCCTGTTCTTCTTCGTTTAGCATTCGCTTA